>JAZQOP010000269.1:0-4578 GCA_045627965.1 Kiritimatiellia bacterium
GGGCCGGCGGCGGGGGGGGGGGGGGGGGGGGGGGGGGGGGGGGGGGCGGGGGGGGGGGGGGGGGCGCCCTCGATGGACGTTTCGGAGCCGGTCGCCGGATGCCGGAAGATGGCGCGCCAGGAATGCAACGCGTGGCCTTGCATGCCAGAGACGGGGCCGCGGCCATAGAGGGCGTCGCCGACGAGCGGATGGCCGGCCGCCGCCAGATGGCAGCGGATCTGATGCGTGACGCCGGTCAGGATCAGGACGTCCAGCAAGGTGCGGTCGAGGGCGGGGTCGTAGGCCAGCGGGGTCCAGGCCGTCGAGGCAGGGAAGAGGCGGCGGCCGTCGTCGCCGGCTGCGTCGCCGGGTCTGGCGGGACGCATTTTGCAGGGCGAGCGGGTGGCATGGACAAGCGGGGTGTCGGAACGGCCCGGCGCGGCCAGGCGGCCTTCGGCGACGGCGAGGTAGCGCTTTTGGACTCGGAAGAGTCGGAATTCCTCTCTCAGGAACTTGTAGGCGCGGGGCGTGCGGGCCGCCAGGACGAGGCCCGAGGTGGCGATGTCGATCCGGTGGAGGACGGCGGGGCACAAGGGATCGCCGCCGAGCCCGGCCAGTTCGGGATGAAGGGCGAGGAGGCCGTTCACCAGGGTTCCGCACTCGTCGGGGCGGATGGGCTGGACGGGCATCCCCGCCGGCTTGCAGAGGCCGAGCAGCTCCTCGTCTTCGTAGACCACGTCCAGGGCGACGTCGCCGTTTGCGGCGGCGCCGGAAGCCCCCGCGGAGGCCCATTCCGCCAGGCCGCGGTCTTCCAGGGCGGCGGCATCGGAGGGCGAGAGCTTTGCGCCCTTGACAGCCTTGCGTCCGCGCAGCAGGATCCGGCCTTCGTCGATGGCGCGATGCAACTGCGCCCGCGAGAGGCCGGGCCCGAAGAGCCGGGCAAGGTAGCGGTCCAGCCGCTCCCCTTCGTTCGGCGGGCACTCCTGGAACGGATGGTCCATCCGGGCCGCCCCGCTAGCGCCGGCGAAGGCCGCGGCCGCCGCCACCCCGGCGCGGCCCGCCGCGGCCGCGGCCGCCGAAGCCGGCGCCGTCTTCGCGATGTTCGCGGCGGCGGGCGGGCAGCATGGGCTTGGGCAGCGGCTCCAGCCAGTCCTCGGGCGGCTGGACGCAATGGAGGGGCTGCTTCATGTAGTCCTCGATCGCGGGGATGTAGTAGCTGTCGATTTCGTCCGCGAAGGTGATGGAAACGCCCTTTTCGCCGACGCGGCCCGTGCGGCCGATGCGGTGCACGTAGTCCTCGGCCTGCTCGGGCACGTTGTAGTTGATGATGAGGTCGATGCCGTCGATGTGCAGGCCGCGGCCCGCGACGTCGGTCGCGACGAGGATCGGCACCTGGCCGCTCTTGAAGCGTTCAAGGACGCGGACGCGGCGGTCCTGCGAGACGGCGCCGCTCAGCAGCTCGGTCGCCAGCCCCTGGTTGCGGAGGTTGTCGCAAAGGCGCTCGGTCGAGTCGCGGCGGTTGCCGAAGAGGATGACGCGCTCGGGCTTCATCTTCTGGAGGATGTTGTAGACGATCGTGAACTTCTCCTCCTCGGTCACGATGTAGACGCGCTGGTCGATGGTCTCGGCGGCGACGTGCTCGGGCTCGATGTCGACGACCGTGGCGTCGCGCATCCACTGGCTGGCCAGGCGGGTGACGTCGGGGGTCAGGGTGGCGCTGAAGAGCAGGGTCTGGCGGCGGGCCTTGTCGGGGCAGCCGTAGACGATCCGGCGCATGTCGGGGATGAAGCCCATGTCGAGCATGCGGTCGGCCTCGTCGATGACGAGGACCTCGACGTGGGAAAAGTCGACGTCCTGCCGCTGCTTGAAGTCGAGGAGGCGGCCCGGGGTGGCGACGACGACGTCGATCATGCGGTCGTGCAAGGCCGCGCGCTGGGCCTGCATATCCATGCCGCCGTAGACGGCCAGGAGGCGGAGGCCCGTGTAGTCGGCGAGGGCCGCCCCGTCCTCGGCGATCTGCATGCAGAGTTCGCGCGTCGGGGCCATGACGAGGGCGCGCGGGAAGCCCTTGCGGCGTTCGTAGGCCGGCGGCGTTTCGAGCAGGTGCTGGAAGACCGCCAGGAGGAAGGCCGCCGTCTTGCCGGTGCCGGTCTGGGCGCGGCCGCAGACGTCGGCGCCGTCCAGGGCGGCGGGGAGGGCCTGGGCCTGGATGGGGGTCGCATATTCGAACTTCAGGTCGGCCAAGGCGTGGAGCAACTCGCCGCGCAGGGGCATGTCGCCAAAGCGCACCTTGCCTTCCACCTCCGGCACGACGGCCGAGGCGGGATCCCAGGCGGCATGGCGGGCGGCGCGTTCGGCATCGCGCGAGGAAAGCGTCTCGCCGGATTCGCGCCCCGTCCCGACGCCGACGCCCAGCTCGCCGCCGCTGCGCGGTCCCAGGCGGCGGCCATTCCGGCGGTCCCCGCGCCGCCCTCCGCGGTCCGGGCGGTCCCGGCAGTCCGGGCGGTCGCCGTGGTCGGGGCGTTTCCCGCGGCCGCCGCGCTCCTGGCGATCGGCCTTTTCGGGGAGGGGCTGGGCGCCCTGGCCGGCGCGCCAGCCTTCCTTGGCGCCGTCCGGGCGCTTCCGGGGGGCATCGACGAAACGGGGCCCCCTGGTGCCCGAAGCCGCCGGGCCCTTCTTCTTTTCCGAGCCCCCTCCAAACAACTTCTTGATCGAACTGAACAGACTCATAGCGCCCTCCTTATACCCTTCCGTCCCCGTGCAAACCAGCCTTTTTCGGGCAGGCGGCGCCGAAAAATCAGCGGCGATCCCCCGCGTGGCGGCGCTCTTCGAGCAGGAGCTTGTATTCCACGCTGTCCGCCAGCGCCTGCCACGAGGCCTCGATGATGTTTGCGCTGACGCCCACGGTGCCCCAGCGATGGACGCCGTCCGAGGATTCGATTAGGACTCGCGTGGTCGCCTGGGTCGCCACCTCGGGGTTCAGGATGCGCACGTGGTAGTCCTCGAGCACGACCTCGTCGATGGCGGGGTAGAAGCGCCGCAGGCCGCGCCGCAGGGCGCAGTTGAGGGCGTCGACGGGACCCTCGCCCTCGCCGGCGGCCAGCTCGGCCTTGCCGTCGACGGCGACCTTGATCGTCGCTACCGTCGTCGTCGGGGCATCGGCGCCCTGCTTCTGGACCATGACGCTGAAGCCCAGCAGCTCGAAGAACGACCGCCGCCGGTTCATTGCGCGCTCGACGAGGAGGCGGAACGAGCCGTCGGCCGACTCGAACTGGTAGCCATCGGACTCCATCACCTTCAGCTGGCGCAGGATTTCGCGGACTTCGGCGTCGCCCTTGTCGAGCTCGGCGCCGAGCTCCTCGGTCTTGAGGCGCACGTTATCCTCGCCCGAGAGGCCGCTGACGAGGATGCGGCGGCGGTTGCCGACGGCGGCGGGATCGACGTGCTCGAAGCTGGCGGGCTCCTTCGTGACGGCGTCGACGTGCATGCCGGCCTTGTGGGTGAAGGCGTTGGCCCCGACGTAGGGGCGCCCTTCGTCGGGGCGCCGGTCGAGGAGCTCGTCGAGCAGGCGCGACACGCCTCGCAAGTCCGCCAGGTGGGCGCCGCATTCCATTTCGACGCCCATCTTCAGGGCCAGGTTCGGCAGGACCGAGCAGAGGTCCGCGTTGCCGACGCGCTCGCCGTAGCCGTTGAAGGTGCCCTGGACCAGGCTGGCGCCGGCGCGCACGGCGGCGAGCGTCGCGGCCACGGCCACGTCCGAATCGTTGTGCAGGTGCACGCCGATGCGCGCCCCGGGGAAGCGCCCGCAGGCGGCGCGGACGCCGGCCGCGACCTCCCACGGCATCCGGCCCCCGTTCGTATCGCACAGCACCACGCGCCCCGCGCCCGCCTCCAGCGCCGCGGCCAGCGCCGCCAGCGCATACTCCGCATCCGCCGCCCACCCGTCGAAGAAGTGCTCGGCGTCGAACACCACCTCGCGCCCCCGGTCGCGCAGGAAGGCCACCGACTCGGCGATCATCGCCAGGTTTTCCTCCGCCGAAGCCCGCAGGACCCGTTCCACCTGCGCCCGCGAAGCCTTGCCGACGAGCGAGGCCACCGGCGCCTCCGTGCGCAGCAGGCCCTGGAGGCCCGCGTCGTCCGCCGCCGTCCCGCCGGGGCGGCGCGTCCGTCCGAAGGCCGCGAGCTTGGCGTTCTTCCATTCCAGCGCGCCCAGCTCCCGGTAGAACGCCTCGCCGTCGCCATTGCCGGCCACGAGCGCGCCCTCCACGAAATCGGCCCCGAACTCGTCCAGGGCCGCCGCGAACCGCAGCGCGCCCGACGGCGAGAACGACACCCCGGCCCCCTGCGCCCCGTCCCGCAGCGTCGTGTCATACACTTCCACATGGCGTCCGATCGTCTCGCTCATCACGCTTCTCCTTGCGACGCGCCCATCCTACCCACCTTGCGCCCTCCCGTCAACCTTTCCCCTCGCGGCGGAAACCGCTTGACCGCGCCTCCGCGCTCCCCTACAGTCCCGCCATGCCCATCCCCCCGCCCAGCCCCGTCGACCTTGCCGCCCTCGGCGCCCCCGACGATGCCGCCCCCGTCGCCTTCAACCGC
>JAZQOP010000270.1:0-1636 GCA_045627965.1 Kiritimatiellia bacterium
GCAATCCCGCGGACCGGCGCCGACCCGCGGAACACCCCCCCGCACCGGTCGCCGGGACGCGCAGGCTTACGGCAAAAAGCCGGGGCCTTGGCGCCCTTTTGCCGGCAGGGGCGCCCGGCGGCAGGTCGCGTCGCGGCCGCAGACCGCCAGCTTGCAGCCCGGCAGCTCGAACTCGTGGACGGCCACCTCCTGGGGCGCGCCCTCCAGGTGCAGCGCCACCGGGCCCCAGGCCGCCACCTCGACCTTCCGCATGTCCGTCGCAAGCCCCGTGCCGAGATATTTCAGGAAGCTCTCCTTGATCGTCCACAGCCGGTAGAACTCCGCCGTGCGCGCCGCGCCTTCCGGGAAAGCCGCCAGATGCGCCCGCTCCGCCGCCGTCGTCACGCGCGCCGCCACGCCCTCCCGCCACGCGCCGACTTCCTCGACGTCCACGCCGACCTCGCTTGCCGAAAACGCGGCCGCCACCCAGTCCCCGCTATGCGACACGTTGAAAAACAGCCCGCCGCCCGCCAGGAACGGCTTCCCGTGCGGCCCCTCCGCCAGCGCGACATGCCGCGGATCGAGCCCGTGCGCCGCAAACCCCCGCGCCATCAGGACCGCCGCGCCCAGCGAACGGCGCCGGGCCACCTCGTCCGAGAGACGCTCGACCTTCCGCCGCCGCGCCTCCGGCACCGACGCCATCGCCGCCGCGAACGCCTCCGCCCCTTCCAGCTCCGACGTATGCAGCAGGAACAGCTCCGTCACGGCGCCGCCTCCGCCGCCATCCGTTCCGCCACCGCCTTCTCCGCCGCCTCGCCCAGGCGCACCGCTTCCTTCCGAAAGGTTTTCGCCGCGTCGTCATCGCCCCGCAGCATCGCATCGTCCGACAGCGCCACCAGCGCATCCAGCGACCGCGGATTCGCCGCCGCCGCCGCGCCCCACGGCCCCGTCGTCTTCCACTGGTAGGCGCGCACGCCCGACAACCCCGCCAGCACGGCCATCAGGCACAACCATCCCGCCCAGCGCGCCACGCCCTTCCCCTGGCGGTCCAGCAGCGTCCCGACCGCCAACGCCGCGCCCGGCAGCACCGCATAGGCGTAGGCATCCGCCGCCAGCGGCACGTTCGCCACGCACGACAGCCCCCATGTCGCCAGATGCCCGGCCAGCATCCAGGCCAGCCCCGTGCACATTTCCGGCCACGCCTTGCGCGCCTTCCACGCCCCCCACGCCGCCACCGCCAGCCACAGCGCGCCCATCCAGAACCGCCCATCCTTCACGCCCGCGACCGCCTGGTCCGGCGCCAGGCACAGCGGCCACCCCATCAACGCCAGCCGCAAATGCCGCGTCCAACCGCCGAACACCGCCCATAGCGGATTCGCCCCGAGGTCCTTCGCGATGGCGACATCTTCGTCCCAGTAGTAATCCACCATCCCCAGCGCCGATGCCATCGCCCACAGCAACGCCGCCGCGCCAACCAGCGCCAGCGCCGCACCCAACGCCTTTCCCACGCGCCCGGCGCCGCCCGCCACGCCCCATCCCACCGCGACGAGCAACGTCGCCGCAAACATCCATCCGCACACCCCATACCGCGCCAATTCCGCCCCCAGCGGATGGAACGCCATCAGCCCCGCCGACGCCACGCCCAGGAACGGACGCC
>JAZQOP010000271.1:0-11669 GCA_045627965.1 Kiritimatiellia bacterium
CCGCGAGGCAGAAAGCCGCCGTCGCGCCCAGGATGAAGCGGAAAGTCGTGGTTTTCATGGCTTTTCGTCCGGTTCGTGCGAGTCCCCGGGGGCCCCGGCTTCCTCCGCGGCGAGGAAACATGGGCTTCGTGGACTCCGCGAGGAAGCAATAAAGAATACATGAACGGATATCAAGCAAAAAATGCTCTTTGCGAAGGGTCACGTGAGTTGTACAAAGAGACCGGACAGGGACATACTGCCTGCGGGTGGGGGGCGACGAGAGGGCTTCTGGCACCCAATCGGGTGCCAGAAGCCCGATCCTACCCATCATGTGCTTGCACAACCTCCCCCCAGCCGCCCCGGGACGCAAACACCAATTGACCATGGAGAAGCGTTCGCAGATCGAATGCCTCTACAACCGGAACCTGCGCCTCCTGGGAGAAGGGCTCCGTCGAAAACGCCAACGCCCTGGTCCGCCGCTGGTACCCGAAAGGGACCGACTTCAGCCGCGTTTCACATCACGCCATCCGCGTCCTCCAGGAAGTCATCAACTCCATTCCCAGGCGCGTCCTGGACAACCGTACCGCCGCCCAAGCCAACGCCGCCGCCGCATGACCGCATTCACCCCATCACTTTTTGTCCGGTTTTTTGTTGTAACTGCCCCTTTTTCTGCTCGCGCGGAAGGTACAGGATGCCCGGCCCGCCGCAAAGGCCCCCATCCCGCCTAGGCGAAGACGCGCCGCTGGCGGAGATAGAAGGCCGCGCCGATGGCGATCCAGACGGCCAGCATGACGTAGGACTCGTTGCAGAAATGGACGGACGGCAGCCCCGGGATGGGGACGAGCTGCAGCAGGATGAACGCGAAGGAAAACGCCGCGCCGACAAGGCTCATCGTGCGGAGGAAGCCCGTGCCGTCGCCGTCGCGCCCCATGACGCGCCAGGCGGACAGGCAGGTGAACCCGAAGCCGATCGAGGCCCCGATCGACGACATGTCGACAAACCACCCCAGCGCCTCGCGACCGAGGACGGGCCCCGCCAGGGAGATCGCCAGGCAGAAGACCATCGCGTTGCGCGGCGTGCCGTGGCGCGGGTCGATCCGGGCAAAAACGGACGGCAGATAGCGCTCGCGGGCCATCGAATACATCAGGCGCGACGCCGCCATGTAGAACCCCATGATCCCCGACAGGACCGCGCACGAGACGGCGATCCCGACGAGCACCTTGCCGTAGACGCCCAGCAGGTTCTCCGCCGCCGACAGCAGCAGCCAGGGCGTCTTCGAGCTTTCCACCACCAGGTCGGGCCAGCGCTCCAGCGCCGCCGCCGCGATGGTGTTGTTGGAAATGTAGACGAAGGCGCCGAACAGGATCGCCACGATCATGATCCACGAGACCTTCCTGTAGGAAAACTTGAACTCCTCGGCCGCCTGCGGAATCGTGTCGAACCCCACGAACGCCCACGGCGCGATCGCCAGCGTCGCCAGGATGCTCGCCACGATCGCCGTCGCGCCGGAGTGCGCATAGGCGTCGACGGACCGGTAGAGCGAGCCCTTCGACGCCGCCAGCGCCGCCGCCTTGTCGAACCCCCACCACGGCTCCATGTTCGCGAAGGACGTCTTGGCGCTGACCAGCGCCGCCACCGTCAGCACCACGACGGAGACGATCAGCGACGCGGCCAGCACGGTCTGGACCGTCCCCGCCACCCGCACCCCCCGGATGTTGAAGAACGCGAACAGCACCAGGATGGCCATCGCAAAGGCCATTTCGCCGAAATAGACGTCGAACCCGGCAATCTGGTAGTGGAAGCCGAACTTCAGCACCGGTCCGAAAAGCCCGTCGACGATGAGCCCGATGGCGGTCGAGTTCATCGGCACGTTCGTCAGGTAGGCCGCCACCAGGAACCAGCCGCACAGATACGCCAACGTCTTCCCGAAGCACGTCTTCGTGAACGTGAACTCGCCCCCCGCCTGCGGGTGCTTGGGCACCATGTAGGCGTAGTTGAAGGCGATGACGATCATCACCAGCGCGCCCAGGACCATCGCGATCGCCGTCCCCGCCACGCCGGAGACCGGCAGGAACTTCTTGCCCGGGTTGATGAACGACCCCCAGCCGATGATGCACCCGAAGGCGATGGCCCAGACATGGAACGGGTTCAGCTTGCGTTGCAACGTGGTCTTGGCGGCGGTCGGGCTCATGTGCGGTCTCCTTGCGGCAGGCGGGCGAGCCGGGCCCGGACGGCCTCCAGCTCGGCCACGGTGTCGATCTCGACGACCTGGTCCGCCCCGACGGGATGGACGGACAGGTCGATACGGTCCAGGCAGCGGTCGACGATCTCGTCCCAGTAGAGGCCCTCGAACGTGCCGGGATGGCGGCAGGCCTCGGCCGTCGCCGCCGCGACCACCTGCGCATCGGCCGCCTTGAGGTAGCAGACGCCGCACATGTTGTAGCGGTCGTCCCCGGCCTTGCCGACGCGCGTGATGCGCCCGGCGGCGTCCTGGTCGAAGACCCAGTCGTCGGAATGCCCCGCCACCATCTTCCCGAAGTAGCACGACCTCTCCAGCCGGGCGTCGAAAATGGAAGGGTCCGCGACGAAGATGTCCGCCTCGCAGACGAACCCGTCGGCCGAGCCGAACACCTCGCGCGCCGCGTAGATCGACGAAATGTTGTTCACCGTCCGGTAGTCCGGGTTCTCGATCAGCGAAAGGCCGTCATACTTCTCCGGAAGATAGGCGAACTGCTCCCGGAGATGGCCGACCGTGACATAGATGCGGCGGACTCCGCGGCGACGGAGGCCGGCGATCATCGTCTCGATCATCGGCGTCCCCCCGACTTCGACGAGCGGCTTCGGGGTCGTCAGCGTCAACGGGCGCATCCGCTCCCCCTTGCCGGCGGCAATCAAGATGGCAATTTCGTCTTTCAATGGCTTCCTTTTTCCCTCCCGGGCCGGCCCGCGACGGCGGGCGAGATGCGCCGGAGCCGCCGAAGTATAGCGGTCCATCCTCCCCGGACAAGTTTTTTTTCGGGGAAACAAAAGCGGAAACCCTCCGTCGGAAAGATTTGACCTTTCGCCTGCGCGCGCGTATGCTCCGCCGCCGATCCGATGAACAAGAGAAGACTCAAGAAACTGATGAAGAAGCACGCCCAAAACCCGGCCGAGGACGAGAAGGCCGCCCCGTCGGCCGCTCCCGGCGAGGCGCCCGTCGCCGACGCCGCGGCGGAAATCCCCGCCGAAGCCGCCCCTGCGGAAGCCCCCGCCGAAGCCGCCGCGGGGACGGACGCCCCCGCCCCCGAAGATGTCCTCAAGGACCGCCTCCTCCGCCTCCAGGCCGATTTCGACAACTACAAGAAACGCCAGGCCCGCGAGCGCCAGGACTGGATCGCCGGTGCCGCCAAGGATGTCGTCGCCGAGCTCCTGCCCGTCCTGGACAACTTCGAGCGCGGCCTGCAGTCGGCCGGCGCCGATTCCGCGAACAAGGCGCTGCTCGACGGGTTCACGATGATCTACACGCAGCTGCGGAACGCCCTGCAGAAGGCCGGCCTCGCTGAGATCCCGGCGGAAGGCCTGGCGTTCGACACGGCCGTCCACGACGCCGTCACGACCATGCCGTCCGCCGACGTCCCGGAAGGCCACGTCGCCGCCGTCGTCCGCCGCGGCTACACGCTCAACGGCAAGCTCCTGCGCCCGGCGCAGGTCGTCGTCTCGTCGGGGCCCGCCGCCGACGCCCCCGCCAGCCAGCCCTAGGCCAACGGAAAAGCAAAGGCATCCGCCATGAGCACGAAACGCGACTGCTACGAAGTCCTCGGCATCCCCCGGTCCGCCAGCGCCGACGACGTCAAGAAGGCCTATCGCAAGATGGCCATGAAATACCATCCCGACCGCAATCCCGGCGACAAGGAGGCCGAGGCGAAGTTCAAGGAGGCCACCGAGGCCTACGAAATCCTCTCGAACCCCGAAAAGCGCAAGATCTACGACGAGCGCGGCGGCTGGGACGCCTTCGAGCACGGCGGCTTCGGCGGCGCCGGCGCGGGCGGCATGGACATGAACGACGCCCGGTCGATCTTCGAGGCGCTCTTCGGCGGCCTCGGCGGCGGAGGCTTCGGCGGCGGCTTCGGGGGCGGCTTCGGGGGCGGCTTCGGCGATTTCTTCGGCGGGGGGCGGCGCGCCCGCCAGCGCGACCCGAACGCCCCCGAGGACGGGCCCGACGTCCGCGTCGACCTCGACCTCACCTTCGAGGAAGCCGCCTTCGGCACGAAAAAGGAGTTCACGATCAACGACACGCACGCCGACTGCCCCGAATGCAGCGGCACGGGCGCCTCGTCCGGCTCGAAGCGCGAAACCTGCCAGCAGTGCGGCGGGACCGGGCAGGTCGTCGGCGGGGGCGGGTTCTTCCAGGTCCGCCAGACGTGCCCGCGCTGCGGAGGCACGGGGCAGGTCGTCAAGCACCCGTGCCGGCGGTGCGGCGGCAGCGGCCGCGTCAAATCCCCCTCCACGATCAAGGTCACGATCCCGCCGGGGCTCGACGAGGGCTCGCAGCTGCGCCTGCCCGGCAAGGGCGAGGCGGGCTTCCGCGGCGGGCGTCCGGGCGACCTCTACCTGGTCCTCCACGTCCGGCCCGGCGACATCTTCGAGCGCGACGGCCTCGACATCCATTGCGTCGTGCCCATCCCCATCCACATCGCGGCCAACGGCGGCAGCATCAACGTCCCGACCCTGCGCGGCGACGTCCCCCTGGCCATCCCCCCGGGCACCCAGCACGGGCGGACCTTCCCCCTCCGCGGCCTCGGCATCGCCGACACGCGCCATTCGCGCACCGGCGACCACATCGTGCACGTCGCCATCGAGATCCCGACCCATCTGGGCAAGAACGCCCAGGACCTGCTGGCCGCGTTCGGCACGACCGTCACCGAGGCAAACCAGCCCGCCGTGGCCAAGCTACGCAAGCGCGCGGCCGCCTTCCAGCAACGCAGAAACGCCCTTCAAAACGACACCCCGAAAGCGTAAGGACCCCCCATGACCGATTCCGCCAAGACACCCGACGCCGCGCCCGCCGCGCCCCTCAACCAGCATTTCATCCGCGAGCTCATCGCCGCCGACAACGCCTCCGGGAAGTATGGCGGCAAGGTCGTCACCCGCTTCCCGCCGGAGCCCAACGGCTACCTCCACATCGGCCACGCCAAGGCCATCTGCCTCGACTTCGGCATGGCCCTCGAGAACAACGGCGAGTGCCACCTGCGCATGGACGACACGAACCCCGCCCGCGAGGACGTCGAATATACCGAGTCCATCCTCAACGACGTCCGCTGGCTCGGCTTCGACTGGGGCGAGCACTTCCACTACGCGTCCGACTACTTCGACACGATGTACGAGCTCGCCTGCGGCCTCATCCGCGAGGGCAAGGCCTACGTCTGCTCGCTCTCGCCCGAGGAGTGGAAGGAATACCGCGGCATCCCGACCGTCCCCGGCCGCCCCTCCCCCACCCGCGACACCTCCCCCGAGGAGAACCTCGCCCTCTTCGAGCGCATGCGCGCCGGCGAGTTCGCCGACGGCGAGCGCGTCCTGCGCGCCAAGATCGACATGGCCTCGCCGAACATCCACATGCGCGACCCCGTCATCTACCGCATCATCCACACCCCCCATCCCCACACCGGCGACAAGTGGTGCATCTACCCGATGTATGACTTCGCGCACCCCATCGAGGACGCCCTCGAAGGCATCACCCACTCCCTCTGCACCCTCGAGTTCGAGGTGCACCGCCCCCTCTACGACTGGGTCATCCGCAACTGCAACCTCTTCCCCTCCCAGCAGCGCGAATTCGCCCGCCTCTCCCTCACCTACACCGTGATGAGCAAGCGCAAGCTCCTCGAGCTCGTCCAGCAGAAGCTCGTCAACGGATGGGACGACCCGCGCATGCCGACCCTCTGCGGCCTCCGCCGCCGCGGCGTCCCCCCCGAGGCCATCCGCGACTTCTGCGAAACCGTCGGCATCACCAAGTACGACTCCCTCACCGACGTCGCCCTCCTCGAGCACGCCATCCGCGACCGCCTCAACTACACCGCGCGCCGCGCCATGGCCGTCCTCGACCCCCTGCCCGTCCACATCGTCAACCCCGAAGACCTCCCCGCGACCGTCTCCGGCCCCGTCAACCCCGAGGACGAATCCGCCGGCACGCGCGACATCCCGACGTCCCCCACGCTCCTCATCGAGCGCGAGGACTTCGCCGAGGTCCCGCCGCCCAAGTACTTCCGCCTGGCCCCCGGCAAGTCCGTCCGCATCCGCTACGCCGGCTTCCTCACCTGCGAAGACGTCGAGCACGACGACGCCGGCGCCGTCTCCGCCCTCCGCTGCCGCTTCACCCCCATGGAGGCCAACCTCAAGGTCAAGGGCACCATTCATTGGCTCCCCGACACCGCCCCCTCCGCCGAAATCCGCCTCTACGACCGCCTCTTCGACGTTCCCGAGCCCGACGGCGACAAGGACGTCGACTTCAAGACGCACCTCAACCCCGGTTCGCTCAAGACCGTCGCCGCCCGCATCGAGCCCTCCCTGCTCGCCACGCGCCCCGGCGACCATTGGCAGTTCGAGCGCATCGGCTACTTCGCCACCGACCCCGACTCCGCCGAAGGCAAGCCCGTCTTCAACCGCACCGTCACGCTCAAGGACACCTGGAAGAAGTAGGCCCCGCCATGGCGTCGCCTGCCTTCGACCTTGCCGCATATCTCGCCGACCGCCGCGCCTGGGCCGAAGCCGCCCTGGAGGCCTTCGTCCCCGCCGCCGACATCCGTCCGGCGCGCCTCCATGCCGCCATGCGCCACTCGCTGTTCGCCGGCGGCAAGCGCCTGCGCCCCATCCTCTGCTCCGCGGCCGCCGAAGCCTGCGGCGCCGACCACGACGTCGCGCGCTGCCCGGCCGCCGCCATCGAGTGCCTCCACACCTACACCCTCATCCACGACGACCTCCCCTGCATGGACGACGACGTCCTGCGCCGCGGCCGCCCCACCTGCCACGTCGCCTTCGGCTACGCCACCGCGCTCCTCGCCGGCGACGCCCTCCAGGCCCTCGCCTTCCGCCTCGCCGCCCAAACCCCCGTGCAGGCCGCCGAAATCGTCCGCGACCTCGCCCTGGCCGCCGGCTCCACCGGCGTCGTCGGCGGCCAGCAGGAGGACCTCGACTCCGAGCACCTCCCCCCCGACCCCGGCCGCCTCCGCTACATCCAGCTCCACAAAACCGCCGACCTCGTCGGAACCGCCTGCCGCATGGGCGCACTCGCCGCCGGCCGCACCCCCGCCGAACTCGCCCCCTTCACCGACTACGCCAACGCCGTCGGCGAAGCCTTCCAGGTCGCCGACGACATCCTCGACGTCACCTCCACCGCCGAAGCCATGGGCAAATCCACCGGCGCCGACGCCGCCCACGAAAAGATGACCGCCGTCACCGTCTACGGCCTCGACGGCGCGCGCAAGCGCCTTGCCGCCCTCACCGACCTCGCCATCGACGCCCTCGCCCCCCTCCCCGCCCCCCAGGCCCTCCGCGCCCTCGCCCGCCACCTCGCCACCCGGAAAAGCTAGCCCGGCCGACCCTCGCCGCCGCCACGCCCTGGCACCGCCCCTCTCGCAGTTTCATGACGAAACGGGCCATTCCGCCTCGCGGCCCCTCCACTCCTCGAAGGGGCAAAGATTAGCGTTTTTGCAGATCGGCGAGCGCCCACGAGCCCCGCAGGCACCGCTTCACTCGCCTCCCGTCCGCTGCCCGCCGCTAGCCCAGCAGGCCGCCGCAATCGAGCGTCGACAGCCAGCGGAGCTCGCGGCGGCGCATGGCGCGGCGGCGCGGCGGCGTGTCGTCCTCGCCGCCCGCCAGGTGGTCGATCCCGTGCGCCAGGTAGAGCGCCAGCTCCGCATCGGGGCCGCCCGGACGCCTCGCCCCCTCCTCCAACGCGCGCTGGACGTTGATCACCAGCTCGGCCGTCGGCCCGGACACCCCCGGGATGCCGAGATAGGACTGCGAAAGGACGTCGGTCTGGATGCGCAGGCCGAAGCACTGGTCCTTGTAGCCGGGCATCGCCTCGTTGTCGACCAGCACGACATCCAGCTCGTCGAACGGCCCCCCCGACGCGGCCGCCTCAGGAAACGCCAGCGCCGCCAGGCGCCTTGCGAGCTGCGTCAGGCGCGCCCTCCGTACGGGGCGGATTCGCTGCCGGTTGAGCAGGTGAATGTTCACGCGGATACGGGCTCCTTCCATGCAGGATGTTGGTCAACGAAAAGACGAGCGAGCTGCGAATCTGCTCGATCTCGTGCAGCGTCAGCGGGCACCCGTCGAGCTGGTGGTCGGCCATCTTCTCGCGCAGGATGGCGTCGACGAGGTCGGCGATCTTCCCAGGCGTCGGCTTTTCCATCGAACGCGAGGCCGCCTCGACGGAATCGGCCAGCATCAGGACGGCCTGCTCGCGCGTCCAGGGACGCGGCCCTTCGTAGCGGAACGCCTCGCCGAAGTTGCCGGGCACGGCCTCGCCCGCGTCGGCCAGGCGCCGGCGGGCGACTTCGAGGAAATAGGCCGTCGTCGTCGTCCCGTGGTGGCAGGCGATCGCCTCCGCGATCACGCGCGGAAGCCGGTCGCGGCGCGCCAGGGCGATGCCCTCCTTGACGTGCGAATGGAGGATCATCGCCGACATCGACGGCTCCAGGGCGTCGTGCGGGTTCACCCCGTTGCGCTGGTTTTCCGTGAAATACTCGGCCTTGTTCAGCTTGCCGATGTCGTGGAAGTGCGCCATCACCGCCACCAGCAGCCCGTCTGCCCCGATCTCCGTCGCCGCCGCCTCGCCGATGGCGGCCACCATCAGGCTGTGGTGATACGTCCCCGGCGCCTCGATGGCCATCCGCCGCAACAGCGGCTGCGACATGTCGGAAAACTCCAGCAGCGTGATGTCCGTCACCTCGTCGAACAGGCGCTCGAACAGCGGCAGGACGAACACCGCCAGCGCCGCCGCCAGCACGCCGCTCGACAACGCCGCCACCAGCTGCCCCAGCAGCGACCGGAAGTTCGGCAACGCGCCCCACTCCATCCCCGTCGCCGCCGCGACCGTCAGGGCGATCGCCATCTTCAGGACGCCGACCCACATTCCGGCGCGCATCACCTGCGACCGGCGCCGCGCCCCCTTGACCAGGGCCGCGATCAGCGCCGCGCCGCCAAGCCCCATCAGCACCAGCACATAGTTCCGCCCGAACGCCAGCGAGGCCGCCAGCCCCCCCCACAGCCCCACCGCCAGCGCCGCCGACGGGCTCAGCAGCAGCGCCGCCAGGATCGGCAGGAACGCCAGCGGGATCGCCTCGACGATCACCGACTGCGGGATCGCCTCCAGCGTCACCGACAGATAGCGCGCCAGGGCCGCCTGCGCCACCGCCAGCACGCACAGCGTCGCCAGCAGCCACTTGCGCCGCGGGTTCGCGTAGGAATCGGGCTCCGTGCTCGCCAGCCAGCTCACGCAGATCACCAGCACAATGAACAGCAGCCCCGCGTCCCCGCACAGCTTCTGCAGGCGTGCGACGCCCGCGGTCTCGGACTCCGCGACGGCGCGGTTGTGGGCCGTGACCATCTCGTAGATCTGCTCGTCGACCTCGTCGCCGCGCGACACGAGCGTCGAGGTCGGCTCGATCGTCAGCTCCGCCTCCGGCACGGCGTCCATCGCGGCCAGGCGCCCCTTCTCCGTCGTATCCGCGTCATAGGACAGGTTGCCCTTCAGCGCCTTGTCCGCCAGCGTGCGCGCCGTCTCCAGCGCCGGCTTCCCGACACCCGCAGCCGCCAGGCACCCCGACACCTGGGCCGTCCACGACTCCAGCGCCTCCGCCGGGGTCGCCAGCGACGCCCATTCCACCGGCCGCAGCCCCCCTTCCGCCCCCTCGTCCACGATATCGACCATTCCGCCCCACGCCTCCCCGTTGGACGACGGCGCCGCCTCCGGCGCAATCCCCTGCGACGCGACCGCGAGGAGCGCGTCGTTCAGGCATTTCCGCACCTCCTCCTCGCGCCCCGGCGGAAAGAGCCGCTCGACATCCTCCACCGCGAGCCCCTCCTCCCGGGCCTTCAGGATCGAGCGCACCCGCACCGCGACCACGTCGGGGTTCTCCTGGGCCGCAGGATCGCGGCGCGCATCCTCCAGCGCCTCCGCCAGCAACTCCAGCGTGCGTGCCACGATCTGCGTCTGCCCGTCCAGGATCCGATAGGCCGGCGGCACCTTCGAGGCCGCCTCGGCCCGGCGCCGGGCCGTCTCGTTCAGGTCGGCGCAGCGGAACCGCACCTGGGCCGTCAGCGTCTCGGGCGCGCGCTGCCCCGGGGCCAGCCCGAAGAACTCGGGCGAGCGCCCCAGGTTCAGCAGCACCACCGCCAGCAGCCAGATGGCCGCCAGGATGCCGACCTTGGCCCAGAACTTACGCCTCTTGTGGCCGCTTGCGCGGACCTCCTCCTCGGTGCGGGCGCCGCGCAGCGACGATACCTCTGGGATCATCCTTCACCTCCGGAAAATCCGTTTTCGGGCGCGGTCGCCGGCTCCGCGGCCCCCTCGCCCCGGGCCGCGTCGTAGGCATCGACGATCCGCTGCACCAGCGGATGCCGCACCACGTCCTCCGCCCCCAGGCGGACCACCGCGGCATCCTCGATCCCCTGCAGGATCGCGGCCGCCTCGCGCAAGCCGCTGGCCCGGTGCGCCGGCAGGTCGACCTGCGTCAAGTCGCCGTTGACGACCACCTTCGACTCGAAGCCCAGGCGCGTCAGGAACATCATCATCTGCTCGCGCGTCGTGTTCTGGGCCTCGTCCAGGATGACGAACGAGCGGTTCAGCGTCCGGCCCCGCATATACGCCAGCGGGGCGATCTCGACCACGCCGCGTCCCGACAGCTCCGCCACCTGCTCCGCCGGGAGCATCTCGTTCAGCGCGTCGTAGAGCGGCCGCAGGTACGGCAAGATCTTCTGCTGCAGGTCGCCCGGCAGGAACCCCAGCGCCTCGCCCGCCTCCACCGCCGGGCGCGTCAGGACGATCCGCGAGACCTCGCCCTTGAGCAGCGCCGACACGGCCGCCGCCATCGCCAGCCAGGTCTTGCCCGTGCCGGCCGGCCCCAGCCCCACCGTCAGCGTATTCTCCCGCATCGCCTTCAGCAGGCGCGCCTGGCCGAACGTCCGGGGGAACACCGGTGCGCGCCCCGGCGCCACGTCCACCCGCAGCTTCAGGAGGCCTTCGACCTCCGCCGCCCGCCCCTCCGCGTAGGCCTTCAGCAAAAAGCCCGTGCCGCCCCCCGCCAGGCGCATCCCGGCATTCCGCGCGCGGACGACCCCCGCCACGGCGGCCGCCGCCGCATCCCGCGCCGCCGCGCCGTCGCGCTGGACGGCCTCGTAGTAGGCGCGCACGTCCGGCGCTGCCTTGCCGTAGGCGCTGCAGTAGTCCGCCATGATGTCGTCGAACTTCGCCTTCGGATCGGAGAACGCCCGCGCGAGGACGTAGAACTCGAGCGAGGTGGTCGGACGGTTGTCGTTCGCATCGTAGTCGACGCCGATCATCCCCGCGTCGAGCATCTCGTGGAACTGGTCGAAGAAGTACCACTCGAGTCCGCGGTGGATGCAGGTGATCGTGTGGAGGTAGTTCGGACGGAAGAAGAAGTGCGCCATCCCGGCCGCCTTCCAGCCGTTGATGAGCCTCATCGCGTTCTCAG
>JAZQOP010000272.1:0-5000 GCA_045627965.1 Kiritimatiellia bacterium
CGGAGACGTAGGGGGCGAGGTCGAGGGTGAAGGTCTCGCCGATGGCGGCGGACTGGGCGGGGATTTCGGACCAGGCGGGGGCGAAGGGTTCGCCGGCCTCGGTGGTGACGGAGATGGAGGCGGAGTAGGCGGAGCGGACGAGGTTGGAGACGGCGCGGACGCGGTAGACGTATTCTGTCTGCTCGGCGAGGCCGGAGACGGTGTAGCGGGTGACGTTGCCGACGTCGTAGTCCGAGAGGATGGCCGTGATGCGCGGGGCGGCCTTGGACTTGGTGGAGGTGGAGACGAGGAGGGAGGCCAGGTAGAAGCGCTGCTTGCTGGACGCGCTGCCCGTGATGCGGATCTGGGCGGAGGCGGCGCCGTCGAGGGCGACCTCGTAGTCGGCGAAGTCGGAGGAGAGGGCGACGGTTTCGTCGGACCAGGTGCTGCCGCCGTCGGTGGAGATGCCGACGAGGAGGCTGGTGGAGTCGGAGCCGTAGGCGGCGGCGTTGAAGGCGACGGTCACGGTGCCGGAGAGGTCGGCGGCCGGGGAGACGAGGGCGCCGGCGATGGAGCTGCTTCCGACGCGGATCATGCCGTCGTTGGCGAAGATCTTGGAGATGGTCCAGGCGCCGTCGAGGCCGATGGCGGCGGGGTCGGAGATGGCCGTGTCGTTGCCGGTGACGCCGGAGAAGTCGTTGGAGAAGACGATGTTGCCGGCGAAGGCTTCCTGGACGGTCAGCTCGTAGGAGGTGGCGCCGGGGACGGCCTCCCAGTTGGCGACGAAGGAGGTGGCGGCGATGTCGGTGGCGGGGAGGGCGACGGGGGCGTCGAGGGAGGGGGTGCCGGCGTATCCGAGGATGACGCGGTCGAGGACCGTCTTGTTGGTATACTGGGCGTGGGTGAGGATGTAGTCGTAGTAGTCGTAGTCGTAGTCGTAGTAGTAGCCGTTTTCGTCGGCGTCGTCGGGGTCGCCGATGGCGATGTCCTTGGCGTAGTTCCAGGCCTCGTAGCAGCTGGCGGAGCCGTCCTGGTTGCCATAGGTGGCGTTGTCGCAGGTGCCGTTGGTGACGCCGGCGATGAAGGCGCAGGTGAAGTCGCCGCCGTCGTCGCTGTCCCAGGAATACTCGTTGTAGTCGGCGGCGGTGATCCAGCCGACGTTGGCGGAGGTGGCGCGGCGGGAGCGGACGCCCTTGGCGCGTTCGGCGGCGCGGATGGCGTCGATCTGGCCGTTGACGGCCTGTGCGAAGGAGAAGGCGGCGTCGTTGGCGGCGGCGCGGCGGAGGCCCTTGGCGTCATACTTGAACATGGCGGCGGAGTGGCAGGTGTCGAGGACGACGACGACGTCGACGCCGGCGTCGAAGGCGGCGAGGTCGGCGGCCATCTGGGCGGCGGTGTAGTCCTTGTCGTAGGCGCAGAGGTAGTTCTTCACGCCGTTGGAGTCGAGGCCGTAGTTCAGGTAGACATCGCCGCTGTTGGTGGTGAAGTACCAGTTGTCGTTGCCGCCGTGGGAGGAGTGGTAGTAGAAGAAGGTGTCGCCGGGGACGGCGCGGGCGGCGACGTTGGAGATGGCGGCGCGGATGTCGGCCTGCTTGCCCTTGGCGTTGGTGAGCAGGAGGACGTCGTCGGCCTTCCATTCGCCGCGGGAGGAGAGGAGCTGGCTGACGTGGGTGGCGTCGGGGACGCAGCCGCTGAGCCAGTTGTCGCTGGCGACGTAGCTGGTGTTATACTGGTTCAGGCCGACGCAGATGGCGTAGTGGACGGGCGGGGGGGCGTCGAGGACGGTGACGGCGATGGTGGCGGAGGCCTGGGCGGAGGCGTTGGAGGCGAGGACGGTGAAGGAGAGGTTGCCTGCGGCGGAGGGGGTGAAGGAGAGGACGGTGCCGTCGAGGGCGGCGGTGCCGGCGGACAGGGAGAGGACGGGGGCGGGGGAGCCGGAGAGGTAGGGGGCGAGGTCGAGGGAGAAGGGGCGGTCGATGTAGGCGGTCTGTGCGGGGATGTCGGCCCAGGCGGCAGGGGCGGGGCCGTCGGTGGTCTGGAAGGCGATGGAGTCGGACCACTCGGAGGCGATGCCGTTGGCGAGGGCGCGGACAACGTAGGAGTATTCCGTGAGCGGGGCGAGGCCGGAGAGGGAGTAGGAGGTCACGTTGCCGACGGAGTTGGAGAAGATGACGTCGCCGGCGGCGCGGGCGGCCTTGGCGGCGGGGGAAACGATGCGGACTTCTGTGAAGCGGCAGCGGTGCTTGTTGGCCGTGCCGTTGATGAGGAACTCAACCGTGGCAGGGCCGGAAACGGGGGAAAACGACGTAAAAGACGCGGTGCCCGCGGTGCCCGGGGTAAGGTCGGCGGAATCGACGGGAGAACCGTTGATGCTCAGGGATACCGATGCCGAGCCGGACTCGGAGTAGGGCCAGACATAATCGAATTCGACGGCGGAGATGCCGGAGGCGATGGACGGGGAGGCCAGGGTCCCCGTGGCTCGGACGATGGGCGAAGCCTGGTCGCCGCGGCACTGGGTGGCCGTCCATGTGCCGAGATCGCCGCCGGAAATGGTCTGGTCCGTATACGAAGAGGCCGTCGAGGAGAATGAGACGTTTGCGAACGTTTCGACATTGGTGGCGCCCGACGGCCCGGGGCCTGGGGTGGCGCCCTTGCCTTCGATGACGACGAGCTCGTAGGCGGTGGCGCCGGGGACGGCCTGCCAGTTGGCGACGAAGGAGTCGGAGCCGACTTCGGTGGCGGGGTCGGACTCGGGGGCGGGGATGTCGACGGTGATGGTGAAGGTGACGGAATCGGAGCCGTTGGCGTTGACGGCGGTGACGGTGAAGGGATAGACGCCCGGGGCAACCGGGGTGAAGGAGAAGACGGAACCGGAGATGGAGGCGCCGGAGCCGGAGGTGACGGAGAGGGAGGTGAGGGGGGCGGCTTCCGGGACGACGACGGAAAGGGCCACGGAGGCGGTTTCGCCGATGGCGGCGGTCATGTCGTCGACGGGGCGGATGGAGGGGGGGGCGCTGGGGTCGGCGACGAGGGTGACTTCCATGTCGTCGGAGGCGGGGCCCTTGGCGTTGCCGACGGCGGCGACGGACCAGAGGTAGGTGCCGGACTCAAGGCCGGAGACGGTGTAGGAGGTCACGTTGCCGACGTTGTCGGAGAAGACGGTGGCGCCGCCGCCGGCGGAGACGACGAGGTTGTCGAGGTAGGCGCGCTTGGGGGAGGTGGCGACCATGATGTGGGTGGCGGCGGAGGCGGCGGGGACCTCGAATTCGTAGGTGGCGAAGGCGGAGGCCTCGGGGGTGACGGTGTCGATCGTCGTCCAGGTGTCGCCGTCGACGGAGTAGGCGATTTCGACGGTGGAGCCGTCGGTGCCGTAGCCCATGAGGTCGACGGAGACGGTGCCGCCGGCGGAGAGGTCGAGGGCGGGGGTGGCGATCCAGCCGGCATACTTGGAGGAGCCGAGCTTGGCGGAGCCGGAGTTTTCGAAGACCTTTTCGCCGGTCCAGCCGGTGCCGGAGAGGTAGGTGTCGAGGGCGGAGGAACGGTCGGCGGCGGTGCCGGTGAAGCCGGAGAAGTCTTCGGAGAGGAGGATGTCGGCGTCCTTGGCGGCGCGGGAGGCGGCGTCGGGGGCGAGGGCGGCGACCTTCAGGAAGTAGGACTGGGCGCCGGCGACCGCGCCCCAGTTGGCGGTGAAGGAGGAGGAGGAAACGCCGGAATTGGCAAGGCCGGCGGGTGCGGCGAGGGCGGCGTTGACGGTCATGGTCGCCTTGCCGCCGGTATGGTTGACGGTGTTGGTGGCGACGAAAGTGAAGGTGAAGGTGCCGTCGGAGGCGGGGGTGAAGGAGAATTGCTTGCCGCTGAGGGAGTAGGTGGAGGCGGGGGCGGTGGCGGACTGGACGGAGATGGAGATGTTGGCGGCGGAGGAGCCGTCGGTGTTGGAGACCGTCAGCGTGTAGGCGAGGGGGGAGCCGACGGTGGCGGACTGCTCGGGGATGGCGGCGAAGCGGACGCCGGAGGGTTCTTCCTTGCCGACCCAGCCGTAGGTGACGGCGCTCAGGACGGTGGTGTTGGTGCACTGGGGCATGGTGTAGTCCTCGGTGCCCGGGTTGCCCTCGCCGTGGGTCTCTTCCTGCTCGACGGCGTAGCTGAACATTTCATACATGGTGGCGTAGCCGTCGCCGTTGCCGTAGGGCGACTTGTCGCAGGCGCCGCTCTTGCAGCTGCCGATGTAGCATTCGGTGAAGGCCCCGCCTTCGTCGCCGTCCCAGCTGTACTGGTTGTAGTCCGCCGCCGTCACCCAGCCGCAGTCCAAGATGGCGAGCTTGGCGGAGGTCTTGATGCCGCGGGCGGCCTCGTCGGCGCGGATGGCGGCGAGCTCTTCGTTGACGCGGGCGGCGAAGTCCATGCCGGAAACGCCCAGGGTGCGGGCGGAGCCGTCGGCGCGGACGGACTTGAACATGCCGCCGGAATGGCAGGTGTCGAGGACGATGACGACCTTGACGCCGGACTTGAAGTTGGAGAGGATCTTGGCGAAGGCGGAATCGTCCATGTCCTTGTCGTACATGCAGATGCCGGTGTTCTTCCCGCTGTTCTGGTATCCGTGGGAGGAGTGGTAGTAGAGGACGACGTCGCCGGAGACGGTCGAGGAGGCGAGGCTCATCAGCTTGTTCGAGACGTTGTTGAAGGTGCCGCGGGCGTTGAGGAAGAGGTTGTTGGTGCCGCTGCCTTCCCAGGTGCCGCGGAGGACGGCGTTGGTGAAGACGTTCTTGGCGTCCGGGACGCAGCCGCTGAGGAAGCTGGAGGAACTGACGTAGCTGGTGTCGTATTTGTTCAGGCCGGTGGCGACGACGTATTGCGTGGCGGAGGCCGGGAGGGCGAAGGCCAGGGCAAGGGCCAGGATGGACAGCAGGACGGACAGTTTCTTCATGGCGGCAACCTTTTAGCGTATGGATTTGGACTGCGCGGCGGCGGAGGCGGGAATGCCTGGGCCGTCTTGCTTGCGCGAAAGTATACGCCTGGGGGGG
>JAZQOP010000273.1:0-1521 GCA_045627965.1 Kiritimatiellia bacterium
CTCCCCGCCGACGCCCTGCAACGCGCCCTGGCCGACGCCGACGCCGCCGGCATCCCCGCCCCGCACGTCGACGCCCTCGCCCCCGCCCTCTACGACGCCCTGACCCGCACGGCCCCCCCCGCCCGCGGCGACGCCCAGCGCGCCGTCGTCTGGATCGACGACGCCTTCGTCGCCGTCGCCCGCGGCACCGGGGCGGCCTTTGGCCGCGCGCACCTCTGGCGCGCCTCGCCGCTGGCCGGCGGCGGACCTGCGGCCTTCCTGCCGCTCTGGCAGGCGCGCGCCGCGACCTACCTCGAACCGCCCGGCGGCGACGCCAAGGCCCCCCTCGACGTCTACTTCGCCGGCCCCGGCGCCGCCGACGCCGCCCTGGTCGCCCAGCTCGCCGCCGCCCTGCCCGCCGGCCTCCGCGCCGCCGTCGTCGCCGAGCCGCGCGCCTTCCTGGCCGCCTCGCTCGCCCGCCGGGCCGCCGACGGCCGGACCTGGCAGCTGCGCGCCGCCCCCGTGGCGCCGCATCCGGCCTGGACCGCCCGCCTCGCCCGCCTGGCCCGCCGCTACGCCTGGGCCGCCGCCCTGCTCGCCGCGCTGGTCCTGGCCCTCGACGCCGCCATCCTCGCCCGGCGCGCCGGCGCCCTGCGGAGCGTCTCCGGCCGCATCGCCGAAGCCGCCGCCGGCGCCACCGCCACGAAGCTTCCGCGCGGCCAGGAGCGCCTTTTGCTCGCCCGCGAGGCCGAGGCCTCCCGCGACGCCTTCGCCGACATCGAGCGCCTGACCGGCCCCGACGCCGCCCGCGCCCGCCTCCGCGACCTGCTCGACGTCCTTGCCGGATACGACGTGCGCATCCGTTCGCTTGCCGCCGAGGCCGACGGCTCCTTCGTCCTCGAAGGCGCCGCCGCCGTCCCCTCGGCCCCCTCGCTCCTGGCCGAGTCCCTTGCCGCGCGCGGCTGGGAGGTCCAGTCCGCGGCCGCCCCCGCCACCGTCGCCGCGCCATCCGCCACGCATCCGCACAACTTCAGCCTCAAAGGGACCCTTGCGCCATGAAAACGCCCCTCCTGCCCGTCGCCGGGCTGCTCGCCGTCGCCGCCGCCGTCCTCAGCCTCCACGTCGCCCTGTCCGGGCCCGCCTGGCGCGAGCGCCTCGATCGCCGCCTGGCCGACCTGCGGGCCGTCGAAACGATCGCCGCCGGACGCCAGGCCGTCCTGGCGCGCCTCGAAGGCCGGGGCGACCCGCCCGGCGGCGACCATGCCGCCGCGCTTTCCGCCATCGCCACCGAAGTCCTGGGGCTCGACGTCGCCGCCGTCGACCTTGACGCGCCGGCCGACCTCGCGCCGCTCCCCGCCGTCCTGCGCACCGCCCGCGTCCACGTGACGGACGCCCCCTACGACGAGATCGCCGTCTTCCTCGACCGCGTCGCCGACGCCTCGCCCGCCTGGCATCTCCGATCCGCCGCCTTCGACCCCTCCGCCGAGGCGGGGCGCGGCGCCGCCACCCTTGTCCTGCAAACCCTGTAGCCCCCGTCGAAAG
>JAZQOP010000274.1:0-10359 GCA_045627965.1 Kiritimatiellia bacterium
GTGCACGCCCGACGACGCCGCCACGGGCCCCGACGCCGCCCCCGGCGCCCACGACGCCCACGACGCCCCCCGGGCCCCCACGCCGCCCCCGGCGCCCGGCACACCTTGGCGCGCCCGCAAAAAAACGGCCTGCGGGGATTCCGCAGGCCGTCGCCGGTCGACCGGAGGCCGGTCCTAGTATTGGAAGAAGGACTTGCCGATAAATTCGCGGATGACGCTCGTGGGCGGCACGCGGTCCGGCGGAATGACCAGGAAGTTCGACAGGAACTGCTGGACGCGGACGGCCTCGGCATACTCGGGCATCGAGGGCTTGATCTCCGCCAGCAGCGGCTCGACGAACGGGCGCAGGACCGCCAGCTCGTAGTCGAGCGCCGAGTTGAACGCCACGTCGGCCTCCTTCTGGAACGGGAAGATCCAGCGCTTCTCGCCGCGGCGGACCTTGCCCCACATGGCCAGGGTCGTCTGGGCGCTGTGGTTGCGGAAGTTGTTGTCGCGGACGATGCGGCGGATGAGGCGGTTGTCGGTCGTCGAGATGCGGTTGTTGCTGTCGATGTTCAGCTGCGTCAGCGCGCTGATGTAGATCTTGAACTTGTGCTCGGCGGGGACCGACTCGGTCAGGCGCGGGTTCAGGCCGTGGATGCCTTCGAGGACGATGACGTCGTCGGGGCCGATGTGCATGAACTCGCCGCGGTATTCGCGGAGGCCCGTCGTGAAGTTGTAGTAGGGCAGCTCGACCGTCTCGCCGCGGTCCAGCGCGTTCAGCTGCTCGTCGATCAGCTGGAGGTTCAGCGCCTCGATGTGCTCGTAGTCGAGCTCGCCGTTCTCGTCGACCGGCGTGTGCCCGCGCTCGACGAAGTAGTTGTCCAGCGAGATCGGCTTGGCGTTCAGCCCGCTGGCCTTCAGCTGCAGCGACAGGCGCTTGGAGAAGGTCGTCTTGCCGGAGGACGACGGCCCGGCGATCAGGATCCACTTGACCTGCCCCTTGCGCTGGGCGATCTGCTCGGCCAGCAGCGCGATCCGCTTCTCCTGGTAGGCCTCGTTGACGTCGATGAAGTCGTCGATCTTCTTCTTCGCGATGCGCTCGTTGAGGTCGCCGACGGTGCGGACGTGCACGACGCGCCCCCACTCCTTGTGCCCCTTGAAGACCTCGTAGATGTGGTCCGCCGGCTCGAACTCGGGGAACGTCCCCGGCGCCGCGCGGTCCGGGCCCATGATGACGAAGCCCACCTTGTAGGGGATCAGCTTGAACGCGTCGAGGTCCGCCGCGTTGCACGCCAGCGGGTGGTTCGCCAGGTCCATGTAGCCGCCGCAGACGTAGACGCGCACCTTCGAGCTGTTCTTGAAGCGCAGCAGGTTCAGCTTGTCCTTCGCACCCGCCTCCTCGAAGTTCCGGATCGCCTCGTCGAACGTCACCTTGATGCGGTCGATCGGCGCCTTCTCGTCGAACAGCTTCTGCAGGCCGGCCGTCAGCGCCTCGAGCTCCTCGGACGTGATGCCCGTCGCCTCGGGCGTCCGCCGGAAGCTGCAGTAGAGGCCCTTCGACAGCGAATGCTCGACCGCGAAATCGCAGCCGGGGAACGTCTCGTGCGCGACCTTCGACAGCAGGAAGGCGATCGTGTGGCGATAGATGCGCTGCCCGTAGGAATCGCGGTAGCCCAGCAGCTGCACCTTCGAATCCGTGTCCAGGCGGTATTCCACCGACACGAACTCGTTGTTCACCAGCGCGCCGAGCACCTTGTAGTCGATCCCTTCCAGCACCTCCGGATGCTCCGCCAGCAGCTGGCGCAGCGTAATCCCCGAAGCAATCTGCAGGCTCGGCCCGTGCGAAAAGGCAATGGTCACTTGATGGCTTGTCATCGTTTTCTCTCCTGATCGAGATGGTTTTCTACTCGTTCCAACCTACTCTATGCAATCCGCCGCCCACTTGCAAGAACGAACCACCCCCCGCAGGTAAAACGTTCCACGCCGCGCCCCCCAAAAAAACACGTTTCCATTCAATGGAAACGTGTTTCCGCGCCTTTTCCACACAATGGAAACGTGTTGTCCTAGGCGGCGGCAGGCGGCCCGCGGCGTCCGGACGCCAGGGAGGCGGCCGCCAGCAAGGCCATCGCAAACGCCGCATACTGGGCGGGCACGGCCCAGCCCCCCGGACGGAAGACGAGCTCGACCTCGTGCGTCCCCGCCGGGACGGGCACGGCCTGGAAGAGGTAGTCGCAGCGGAGGACCGGCGCCCCCTCCTCGCCGTCGATGCGGCACGTCCAGCCCGAGTGCCAGTTTTCGGCAATGCGGACGTAGGCCGGCGCCTCGGCCTCCGACGTGAAGCGGATCCGCCCCGTGCCGATGTCGATGTCGCGCACCTGGGCCGGACGCCCCTCCGGCGCCAGCAGCTCCTCGCCTTCGGGCAGGTGGATCCACGCCGAATCGACCGGGCGGAACAGCGCCGCCGGGTCGGACAGGGCCGCCAGCGTCGCCTCGTCGTCCGTCGCCGCGCGCCAGCCCGCCAAGCCCTGCACGCGCGCCGCCGCCGTCTTGAGGCGGAGCACCGCGTGGGCCTGCGGGGGCCAGCGGTCGGGCGTCAGCGTCGCCGGCAGCGGCTGGACCGCCACGCCGCCCGCGCCGTCGGACCGCGGCACATACGCCAGCCCTACGTCGACCAGCGACGCCAGCCGCGGATCGCCCAGCACCGACTTCGCCACCGCCGCCGGAACCAGCCAGTGCGACGTCGCGGACAGCTGCCACTGGCGCATCGGATCCGGCACCGCGCGCCAGAACGCCATGTAGTCCGCCGGCGCATGCGGCAGCTGCGTCACCGAGGCGCAGGGGATGCCGAGATACGGGAACAGGATTCCCGTCCACGCGTTGTAGAAGCCGTCCTGCGAAAGCATCGCCGTGCGGTGCGCCCCGAGGTCCTTTTCCAGGAATTCCGTCACGCCGTTTTCCGCCGTCATCCCGGGCGGCATCGCCTGGATGTAGCGCGGACCGAGGATGAACAGCGCATCGACCAGCACCGCCAGCGCCGGCACCCACGCCAGCCAGCGGCCCCACGGGCGTTTGGCGTCGGCAAACCACAGCGTCGCCCCCGCCGCCAGCGCCATCGCGCCGCACCACAGCAGCGCAAACGCCTTCGCCTCCTGGATGACCGAGAGCCACTGCGCCGGGAAGAACGCCGCCAGCTCGCGCGGCGCCGGCGAGCTCCACGCCATCGCCGCGCCCAGCAGCGCCAGCACGCCCGCCGCCGCGGCGCCGACCGCCCAGCGGCGCCGCGCGCCCGCGGGAAGCATCTTCCACGCGGCATCCGTACCCAGCGCCGCCAGCACGCCCCACGCCAGCTGGAAGAAATGGATGAACTTGTTCGGATTGCGCGCCACCGAGAATCCCGGCAGCATCGCCAGCAGCCGATAGCACGGCGTATACTTGCCGAACGTCAGCACCAGCGCCCCCGCCGCCACCGCCCCCCAGAACCAGACGAGGCGCCGCTCCGCCGCCTTCTCGCGCCGCCGCGCCGTCGCCAGCGCCAGCACCGCGAACAGCAGCGGGATCGCGCCCACGTAGACGCTCTCCAGCTTGAAGTTCATGAACCCCTGGCGCGTCGTCTCGAACGTCCCCGAGCGGCCCAGCCGCCCCCAGTAGGGCCCGTCGGGCTCGGCCGTCCGCCACCCGAAATAGCCCGGCGCGACAAAGTCGAGGCATTCGTCCGGCGGCTGCGACCATTGCGTCAGGTAGTCCCAGCGCTCGGCGCCCGACATCTCGTCCGCCGAGTCCGCCGCGCCCGTCGACAGCATCGTCGTCGCCGCCGCCCCCGCCAGCAGCGCCGCCGCGACCGCCGCCGGCACCGCCGCGCAGAGCCAGGTGCGCGGCTGCTTCCAGCCCGGCCGCCCCTGCGCATCCGCCGGCAGGTGGAAGAACTCCCAGAGGGCCACCGGCACCAGGAACAGGGCGCAAAACGCCCCGACGTCCACCTGTTCGACGAACATCGTCCCGGCCGCCACGCCGGCCAGCGTCGCCCAGGCCCCCCGTCCCGTGCGGCCCCACTTCGCCAGCGCGAACACCGCGAACGCCATGCACGGCAGGATGCCGTATTTCCCCATGTGCCCGGCATAGACCAGCGTCAGGTTCGTCCCCGTCCAGAACGCCGCCAGCGCGCCGAACAGCGCCGCCGGGACGCCCGCCCCCTTCTCCCGCAGATAGAGCGCCAGGAAGAACGCCGCCAGCGCCAGCGTCAGCGGATAGACCAGGTTTGTGTAGGCGCGCGGCGGCAGCAGCACCTGCAGCACCTTCGTCGGCGCCACCTTCGACGAGCTCGCCCACCCGTAGAGCTGGTCCATCCACTCGTGCGGGAACGCCACCTTCGACGCCCGCGCCACCGACGCCACCTGCCCCACGTTGTTGTCCCCCGACTGCAGCACCGCACCGGGCTTCAGCGCCACATGGAACGTCAGTACCGCCGTCAGGGCGATCGCCCCCAGCAGCACCGCCCAGCCCCGACGGCACGGACGCTCGCCCGCCGCCACCGGTCCATCCGCCGTCCCGACCGTCGCCCTACGCTCCGCCTTCGCCTTCATCGACACCCTTCCCTTCGCCTTTCGCCAGCTCCAGCAGCGCCTGCCGCTGGATGCCGGCCACCGTGGACAAATCGAACAGCCGGTGCGCGTCCGCCAGCGCCGCCGCCGCCAGGCGCCGCCGCAGCGCCCCGTCCCCCCGCAGGACGGCCGCCGCCTCGGCGAACGCCCCGGACGCGCCGGGATCGAACAGCAGCGCGTTCCGGCGGTCGTCCGCCACCTCGCGCATGCCGGGGATCGACGCCGCCAGGATCGGCATCGCGCACGCCATGTCGTGCATCAGCGTCGACGTCACGCCGAAGCTCGCGGACAGCCCGCCGGGGCAGCGCATCGCCACCGCCGCGTCGCCCGCGTGGATGGCCCGGTTCAGCTCCGCCAGCGGCATGTAGGGCGCGAACGCCACCGCCCCCTCCAGCCCCAGCTCCGCGGCCAGCCGCCGCAGATGCGCCTCGTCCGGGCCGCTGCCCACCAGCAAGAACTTCCACGTCGCGCCGTCCGCCGGGCGCGCCCGCAGCGCCGCCAGCTCCCGCAGCAGGTAGCCGTTGCCCTTGTAGGGATGCAAAATCCCGTGGTGCACCAGCACGAAATCCTCCGCGCCGAAGCCATACTTCGCCCGCGCCGCCTCGCGCTCGCCCGCCGGCAGCTCCGCCGTGTAGACCCCGAAGTCGCACGGATCGTACACCTTCCGCATCCGCTCCCGCCGCACCCCGCGCGCCGCCAGCCAGTCCGCCGCCGCGTCCGTCCGGATGAACAGCACGTCCGCCCGCCGCCACGACCGCACATCCAGCGCCTGCACCAGCTTCGCCAGCGGCCGCCACGCCCCCCGCCCGTATTCGTCCGCGAACATGTCCACGACCGACACCGCCAGCTTCGTCCGCCGCGGCAGGAACATCCGCGCCCAAAACGCCGCCAGCGGCAGCGTCTCGTCGATGAACACCACGTCGACGCCCCTCCGCCGCGCCGCCAGCGCAAACCACGGCACCAGCGCCACCCACAGCAGCAGCTGCAACGCCTTCCCCCACCCCGACCGCGCCGCCCCGAACGGCAGGTAGTGCGCCGCCGCTCCCGCCTCCGACAGCAGCCGGTCCGCCTCCGCCCGGTCCCCCGCCGCCGGACGCATCGACGTGTAATGGAGGCGCACCCCGTCCGCCGCCAGCCGCTTCCACAGCGTCGGCATGGACAGGAACTGCCGGGCCTGCACGGCCGGCCCGTAGCGGAACCAGAAGGCGATGGTGGGCGTTCGATCGCTCATGACCCGGCGAGTATAGCCGCCCCCCCGTCCCCCGTGGAGGAAAAAGTGCCCGCCCGCGCGTTTTCGCCGCCGTCGCGCCGCCGCCCTCACTCCCCTTCCACGCACCGCCGCGCCTTGGCAAACGACGCCCGCATCGCCCGCTCGCCCCCCCAGGCGCGGCGGACCTTCCCCGGGTCGAGGATCCGGCAATGCCGCGTGACGATGTGGCGCTCGAGCTTCCAGCCGGCGCACTCGTCCAAGGTCTCCCACCAGACGCCGCCATCCAGCACCCGGGCCTCCAGGGTCACGAAATCCTGCATCACCATCACGCGGCCGTCCGGCGCCTCGCCGCCGGCGATCCGCCCCAGGTAGCCCAGGTAGAACCAGGCGTGGTGGCTCGCCAGCTCCTTCGCCCACGCGGACCTTCCCCAGAAAGCCCCGATCGGCACCGTCTGCGCGATGTCCGCCGGCACCACCCGCTCCTCGACGTTCGGCAACGCGGCCAGCGACCCGTTCGCCCCATAGGGCGCCGAGCCGCCGCATACCGCGTAGACGTAGCGCAGCGTCACGTCGCCGGGATTGCACACCGCCAGCACCGGCCGCTCCGAGCCGCCCCCCATCGCCGCCAAATCCGCGTCGTCGGACGGGATCGCCGCCGCCAGCAGGATGCCCTGGCGGACCTTCAGCCCACGCGCCGCCAGCCGCGCCAAGGCCCGCGCGACGATGCGCCCCCCGAGCGAATGCCCCACCAGCGTCAGCCCCGCCCGCTCCGCCTCCGGCAGCGCGGCGACCTCCTCCGCCATCCGATCCGCCGCCCGGTCCGCGTTCCGCACCGCCTGCGGCCAGAGCAACCGGTCGCCGTCCCACGCCTTGAAATCCACCGGGGCCGGCGAAAAGATGGCCCGCATCCGTTCCGCCGTCCCGGCCTGCGCCGCCTCCTCCGTCCGCATCCAGCCCGGCACATACCACACGCGCCCGCCGGCGTCCGCCGGGCCGTCCGCCCCCCCCGCCGCGGCCCCCAGAAGGCCCAGCCACAGCCCAAGCGCCGCCGACGGAAGGCTCCTCATGCCCGCCCCGCCCTCAGCGCCACACCGGAATGAACAGGACATCGACGGCCGTCCCCTTTCCCGGATCGTGCTCGTAGCGGAAGAGCCGCCAGAAGAAGGACGTCTTGCTGTAGCCGTTCGTCCGCGAGTCGTACGTCAACGCGGGGAAGGCATCGACCGTCACGTCGCCGTTCTCGTTCCGCCGGTCCCAGAGCTTCCAGAGAAGGCGCGTCCGCGTGTGGATTTCCGCCGTCGCCGCGCCCGACGGATCGACCGTGGATTTCTCCCGGCTGGTGTGCTGGAAGAGGCCGAGGAGCGCCGTCGTGCTCGTGCACACCTCCTCCCCCGCCTTTTGGCGCGTGACGCAGTCGAACAGGACCTCGCGGGTTCCCGAACGGTTGAAGACGAGCCGGTTCCCGTGCTTGGAGGTGGACCGGAGCCGGTAGCGGCCGCCATCGACCCACCCCCGGACGTAGCGGTCCTGGTCGGAAAGCAGCAGCACGGAGCCGGCGATCGAGGCGTGCACGTTGGGCAAGGCTTCGTAGCGGGTCTGGGAGCAGACCTCGCCCGAGCGGTTGGTCCAGGCCAGGAAATTGGGCCGGATCTGGATCTCGTCAGGCAGCTCGCCGGCATCCATCCACGCGGCGTAGCGGTCAAACGAGACGTCCTTCATGCGGTTGAACAGGGGAAACAGCCAGCCGCCCGTCCGGGTCCCGGAGTGGGTGCCGACCAGCGGCGTCAGCCACCAGGTGCTGGTCCGCCCGCCGTGCGCGACATGCCCATACGGCAGCGTCGCGAACGTCCCCGTCTTCCCGTTGGCGTAATAGAGCGGCATCACCCAGTGCGACGACGGCGTCTTCCCCGCGAGGGGGGTGATGAACGTCCCTTCGCTGTCCTCGTAGTAGAACGGGAGCAGCCAGCTGCTTCGCCAGCCGCCGGGACCGCCCCACCGCAGCCCGCCCAGCCGCAGCAGCAGGTTGAATTCCTTCGATCCGCTGCCGTAACGGCGATATCCGGTCAGCAGCAGCGGCACGCTCCACGATTCCAGGTCGTCATGGCCATCCCACGCCAGCCGGAGCGGCAAGGTCAGCAGCCGGTCGCTGGTCTTGTGCCACAGCGGAAGGCACCAGTGCGCAACCGTCCGCCCGTCGCGCAGGACCTTCCGTCCGGCCAGGCCGCAAAGATAGCGCTCCGTGCGCCCGTCGCCGGAAAATGTCCGGGTGTAGGGAATGGAATAGAAGTTGCCGTATTGCCCCTTGGCGTAGAAGGGAAGGGCCCAATGGCTCCTGCGTTCCCCCTCCGCGTCCCAGCCCGCCAGCCCGCACGCGGCCCAGAAGACCGAATGCCCCGGGACCGATTTCCTGTAATACAGCGGAAACAGGCTGTGCATGCTCCCGGAATGCGTGAAATCCCACCACGCCACCGGAAAAACCGTGCCGGCCGAAAAATCGGTCTGCACCACCACCGGCAGGGCCGCAACCGTGGAATGCGACACCCAGACCTCCGGCACGATGGCGAACATGTGATGCGACCGCATGAACGGCAGGACCCGCCAATCATGCGAGTCCCGGTAGTGCACGATCGGCCACAGGACGTCCACCGCCCCGTCGTCCACCGAAACGAGCGGCCACAGGTTGAGCCGGTCCGCCTTCGCGCCGGTCGCCGCACCGCCGCACAGGACCGCCGCCAAAATCGGGAAAATGACCCGCTTCTTCATGATTCGCCCTCGCGTTTCCCGATGCCTTCGCCGTTGTACCACGCGGAAAGCCGCGCATTGAACTCGAGCCGGGTCCCGCCGGCGGCCCATTCCTTCACGCGCGCAGTCAGGTCCTCGACGTGCATCGCGACCGGCCGACGCGCCCGGAACGGCGCCGCAAAAAGCCACAGCAGCGCGCTCCTGAGCAGCGTCGGGAGGAACGGCGGCGACTCCTTCCGCCCCTTCCGCGACCAGATGCTCCCCCACAGCCCCTCCGTCCGCACGCCGACGACCCGGACGCCCTCCGGCAGCGCGCGGCAGACGTCGTAGGCGAGCCGCCGCGTCCCGATCTCCTCGCGCCCGTCGGTCTGGATGTGCCCTGCGGGATAGAAGATGACGTTGCCGCCGGCCGCCAGCGTCCCCGTCACGATGCCGCACAGCCCCTTCGCCACGCCCGCCCCCGCCGCGCTGCGATGCGCCCGCAAGTCCGGCACCGCCACCGCGTCCAGCGCTCGCAGCACCGCCGGCGCGACAACCCCCGTCCGGAAGAAGCCTTCGTCGACCAGCGGCCGGAGCGGCGTCCGCCAGAACTCCGTCCCCACGAGCATCGGATCGACCATCGCGGGATGGTTGGGCAGGACGAGCCACGGCCCCGCCCCCTCCGTCGCACGCATCAGCTCCTCCAGCCCCTCGGCCCGCACGGCGTAGCGCCGCCGGAGAAGCTGCCGCCCCGCAAACAGGAGCGCCTTGCGATAGCCCAGGACGAACGCCACCGGCGCCACCGCCAGCACGACGCCCAGCAGCAGCAGGAACGCCCGCGCCCCGAACACCCAGCTCACCAGCGCATAGCACCCGCTCGCCGCCAGCATGAACAGGAACGACACCTGGTTGAAGTAGGACAGCATCGTGTTCAGCTGCGGCCCCTTCACGGCCTTCGGGATCTCCGCGTCGAGCGGCAGCTTGAAAAACCCGAAATCGAACGCAAAGACCGCCAGCGTGACGGAAAACGCCGTCGCCCCCATCGGCACGAAGTAGAGCGCCAGCAGCAGCCCCGCCGCCGCCCACCCCGTCCAAAGGACGCCCCCCAGCAGGTAGTGCCGCCGGTCGACGAACCCCGCGGCCACCTGTCCCGCGACAATCCCCACCGCCGCCGCGCACAGCATCGCCCCCGTATGCGTCGCGTCCAGCCCCAGCACCTTCTTCCCGTAGACCAGCAACCCCATCTGTAGCATCGCCGCCGCCCACCAGAACGTCGACAGCGTGAAGACGACCGCGTTGAGCCCCGGATACGCCTTCGCCTGCCGGTAGGCATCCCGCAGGTAGCGGACGGGATTCGCGGAATGCCCCGCCCGGTTGGGCTCCTCGTCCGCCCGAATGCAGTGGCTCCCCGCGAGCCCCGCGACGGCAAACACCACCAGCCCCCCGAACCACGCCCATTCCGGCGCCCGGTCGACCGCCACGGCCGCCACGATCGTCCCCACCAGCACCCCGAGGAACGCCACCCCCTCCATCCCGCCCATCCCCGTCGAAATCCGCTCCACGCCCCCCACGTCCCGCACCAGCGCATATTTCGACGGCGAATAAAGCGCGCTCTGAGCCCCCATGATGCAAACGGCTGCAATGACCAGTCCAGCCGACTGACAGTAAAATCCGGCAATCGCGAGCGCGATGATCGGCAGCTCAGCCAATTTCGCAAGGCGGACGACCGCGCATTTGGAGAAAACGACCGTAAGCCGATCGGCGAGCGGCGAGAGAAGAACGAACGGCAGAACAAGTGCCGCCGCGGTCGCGCCCATGTAAACGCTCTGGAGATTCTTGTCCGAAATC
>JAZQOP010000275.1:0-2482 GCA_045627965.1 Kiritimatiellia bacterium
GACCCCGCCATGGCCGACAGCGAGGAGGAGGCCGAGGAAATCGTGCGCCGCAGCGGCATGTCGGCGATTTCCGCCGGCGACCGTTCCGAGTCCTCCCCGCTCCAGCCGGCCGGCCTCTCGGCCGACGGCGAGGAGCTCTACACCCTCAACCTCAAGGACGCCCCCCTCGACCTCCTCCTCGAAAACTATTCCCGCATGACCGGCCGGACGATGCTCAAGGCCCCGGGCGTCAACGGAACCTTCACCTTCAAGGCCTACGTCGGCAACGGCCGCAGCGAGCTCACCCGCACCGAGATGATCCAGGCGATGGACGCCCTCCTGACGATGAACAACCTCGCCCTCGTCCCCCTCGGCGACCGCTTCTACCGCGTCGTCCAGCTGGCCAACGCCCCCCTCGAAGGCATGGTCATCACCAAGGCCGACCTCCTCGAGCAGGACATGCAGTCCGACGCCCTTCTCCGCCTGATCCTCCCCCTGAAATATCTCGACATGGAGGACGCCGCCAACCTCGTCCAGCCCATGATCCATCCCTTCGGCAAGGTCCAGCGCCAGGACCGCATCCGCTCCCTGATGGTCGTCGACACGGCGGCCAACCTCAAGACCATCCTCGAGGTCGTCGAGATGGTCGACCAGCCGACCGAGCTCAACGTCGAAACCCGCATCTACCAGATCAAGCACGCCAAGGCCTCCGACATCTCCGCCCGCCTCAACGAGCTCGTCAGCGACTCCCAGGAAGGCCAGAAGGAGGAGTCCCCCGTCGTCCGCTCCGGCCCCCGCCGCTTCCCCGACATGACCCGCGCCCGCCGCCCCGTCCCCGCCGAGGAGGAGGCCTCCCCCTCCGCCGCCGACCGCGCCGCCGAAATGGCCCAGAAGGGCATCATCCGCGGCAAGGTCAAGGTCCTCGTCGACGAACGCACCAACATCATCATCGTCATCTCTGACCCCCTCAACTTCACCTTTTTCGACCAGATCGTCAACGTCCTCGACGTCGAGGTCGACCCCGAGGTCACGGTCGAGGTCGTCAACCTCGAATTCGCCGACGCCGAGGAAATGGCCTCCCTCCTGAACGATTTCATCGGCGCCGCCAAGAACGAGGACGACTCCGCCCCCGCCGTCCGCTCCCAGCCCGGCGGCCCCGGCAGCGACCGCTCCCGCGCCCTCTCCGACGTCGCCGCCGCGCGCGCCGCCGCCGCCGACCGCATCCGTTCCGCCGCCGGCGAGGCCGCCGCCTCGAAGATCGGCCAGCTCTCCAGCAGCACCAAGATCCTGGCGGACACCCGCACGAACACGATCCTGCTGATGGGCACGAAAGGCGACATCGCGGCCCTCCAGGACGTCATCAAGAAGGTCGACATCATGCTCGCCCAGGTCCTCATCGAGGCCGTCATCCTCGAAGTGACGCTCAACGATTCCACCGAGACGGGCATCTCCTGGCTCCAGAAGTCGATGACCGCCTACTCGACGCGCATGTCCGGCAACGGGACGCCCATCAAGACCCCCGTCCTCTCCTGGGGCGGCGCCTTCGGCGGCAACGGCGGCGCGACGACCTCCGCCGGCAACTTCTTCGGCGACAACGTCTCGCGCTCCTTCTCCTCCGGCAACGCGCTCTCCTACCTCTTCAGCTTCACCGACCTGAACATCGACATGGTCCTGTCGATGATGGCCCAGACCTCCGAGTCGCGCGTCCTGGCGACGCCGGTGATCCTGACGACCGACAACACCGAGGCCTCGATCATGTCCGGCGAACAGGTGCCGATCCGCACGGGCTCCTCGAACAACGGCGGCTCCTACTACTACAGCGACTACGAATACAAGGACGTCGGCATCCAGCTGAAGGTCAAGCCCCGCATCAACCCCTCCCGCTACGTGACGCTCGAAATCACCCAGAACGCCGACACCCTCGGCACCGAGATGGACATGGGCGAGGGCAGCGGCAAGATGTATTCGATCAACAAGCGCGAAATGACGGCCTCGGTCTCCGTCCCCTCGCGCTCGACCATCGTCCTGGGCGGCCTCGTCCAGACGACGGCCCAACGCCAGAACACGCGCGTGCCGATCCTGGGCTCCATCCCCCTGATCGGCGCCCTCTTCCGCAGCAATTCCAAGTCGAACCTGCGTACCGAGCTGCTCGTCCTCATCACCCCCTACGTCCTGATGACCCCGGAAGAGGCCCGCGCCGAGACCGAACGCCTCCATGCCGCCTCCAACGTCTCCGCCGAGGACTGGTATCGCGGCTGGTCCGACTCCTCCCTGGCCCCCTTCTCGCCGGCCGACCTCAAGGCCCAGCGCGACGCCCGCAACGCCGAAGCCGCCAAGAAGCGCCGCGAACTCTGGGCCGCCGCCGCCGCCGAGGTCGCCGCCGAGGATGCCGCCGCCCAGGCCGCCGCCGAAAACCCCTCCGAGGCCCCTGCCGCCGCGCCGGACGCCGATATCCCGCCGGTCCTGGTCGTCTCCCCCGACGACCCCGACGCCGAAATCCCCC
>JAZQOP010000276.1:0-4952 GCA_045627965.1 Kiritimatiellia bacterium
GTTGGTGCCCATTTCGGCGGGGGGAAAAGGGGCCAGACCCCTTTTGGGGAGGGAAGAATGACCATTTTGGGGCTGGAATGGGTTGTTCATCTCAAGGGGTGAAGCTACAGGAGACGGGAAGTTGCGTCAACTCTTTTGGGAGTTGGAAATGAATCGGATGGGGGGGCAGGAGCGGCATGGCGGAGGGGGTCAGGAGGCTTCGCGGGCACCCCAGAAAGGCATCAGATCCAGTCCGCGGCAGTGGTCGAGGCGTCCCTCCAGGCGGCGGTTGCGGCGTTGCGGCAACTGGTTGGCCTGCGTCAGGAGGAAGGGAGGACGGCCCAAGGCGCCGCCTTGCAGGAAGGCGAGGCATCGGTGCCGCAGGAGTTCCCGCAAGTGGGCAGGCGGACACAGGGCAGGAACGGGTTCGGAGGGACAAGGGGCTTTGTCCGGGGTGGCGGGCGGGGATTGGTCTTGCGGAGCAGGTGGAGGCGATGTCCGGGCATCCTCCAGGAGTGCGCCGTCCATGGCTTCGCGGCAGGCCTCCCGCGCGGCGGTCCAGCCCCATCCCGGCGGCTCGCCGCCAAGGGCACGGGCCACCAGCGCCAACAGTCCGCGCCGCGCCGCCGCATCCCCGGAACACGCCGCGCCATAGCCGGTGAAGCGGGCGTGTTCCGGCTCTTCCGCCATTCCCGCCCGGACGGGCTTGAGGTGGATGTAGGCCCCCACCGCCATCAGGGCGGCATAGGCCCCCTCCAGCAGGATGCTCTTGAAGCGGCCTTCCCAGATCGTGCCGGTGTTGCCGGTCCGGCGGTTGTAGTCCTGCGTGTAGGCTTCCTTGAAGGTCTTGATGAACTGCGAGAGGTCGTACATGCGCGCGCGGAGCCGCTCCCTGGCCTCCTCGACGCGCACGGCGTCGCCGGCGGAAAGCCATTGCCCCCACTGGGCGAACAGCCTGCCGCTCCGCTCGGGGCCGTACAGGGCACGCACCCGGCGGGAGAGTTCGGCGTCATCGACTTCTTCCCGCTGCGGGACGCGCAGGAGCAGGTGGAAGTGGTTGTCCATGAGGGCGTAGGTGTACACCTCCACGCCGGAAAAGGCGGCGGCGGCGCGGACCATCCCCAGCAGGATGTCCTTTTCGCCGTCGTCCATCAGGAAGCGCCGGCCGCTGATACGGCTGACAACATGGTAAAAACCCTCTCCGGGGGACTTGATTCTCGGTCGTCTCATCGCTCATGTCTCCTGTTCAGTCGTTCAGCAATGACGGGATTAGAGCATGGGAACTCCTGTTCAGTCAAGTGTTTTCGTGGCCTGATTGGGGGTCTGGCCCGAATGCCGGTCAGATAAGCTTCGTCCGCACATCGAGCAAGTACGTTCGTCCTCCTTTCCCCTCTGCCTGCGGCGCCAAACACGGAGCGCGCGGAGAAAGGAGACACGGAGATTTTGCAGGGAGGAGCTTCGCGCTCGAAAAAACGTCCCTGTCAAGCGTTTGTCCGACGTTTTCCATGCGCGAAGGCTCCTCCAACAAACTCCCCATCCAAAATCGCTCCGTGTCTCCGTGTCTCCGTTCCTCCGTGTTTGGCGCCGCAGGCCCCTTCCCCAAGGAATCGCCCTTATCTGACCGGTATTCGGGTCTGGCCCCTTTTTCCCCGGGAACGAAGATTCTTTTTAGTGGTCTGTCCCCTTAATTTTTTCTGTTTCCTTAATTCCCCAGTAGTTTGAACAAATGATATAGTGCCAATTTACTGTGACGGGAATATCTGTATCTTTTGTGAAGTCCGATAGTCGTACAACCGCTTCAACTGTCGGTGAAACACCTAATATGTGCTGGACACTCCGCTGAACCCTCAAAATTTCCATGGTGCTTCCAGCTTTCACACGATCCTTTGACAAAACCTCTCTTCCCCATGGTCCTGGTGTGTCAGGTGTCATGAAATATGCCTGAATCGTTTCCTTGTATCCGGGTGGAAGGCAAACACCATAAACTAACATGTTCGTAGCCAGTATGTATCGGCGCCCAATGAATGGATAGTATTCATCTGTCTGACTGACATCCTCAAAACGCAAAGGCGTTTCCGCGAGGTGCCCCACAATTAAAGAACAGACACATCCCACAAGAAGTGATGCGACGATTCCGCAAATGACTAAATGACGCAAGCTCATTCCGTACACTCGCATTCTTTATCATCTTTGAACAACCCTACAATCCAATCATAGATATACATTGGCGTTTTTACTGTTTCCACAGCAACAGCTGTAATATAGCAAGCTGGCATTGTGGGAATATTTACAAGAGCGTCAGGCAATCCGATACTTGTAAGTCCGCCAACTAATCCGTCATGGATAAAACCCATAGTCTCCATAGCCGGGACATGCTCTTCTAGCCACTCTCCCAGTTCTCCTGGTTCGTCTGATACACATGTGCCTTTCCTTCCGACCTGTATTCCATTATCCGCCCCCCCCAACCATCGCAAACCTAATGGATCCACACGTGTTAATGGGTTACTTTCAACATAGTTATATCTGTTCGCTCCATTTATGAATTTAAGAGGATCCATAGTGCTAAATCGCCCGTTTGGACAATCATAAACCCGGTGCCGATAGTACATCCACCCTTGGGAATCGCCGAGGTGTTCGCGGGCGGTGTAGGTGACGCGGTTGAGGTCGGGGCCGGAGGAGGAGCGGAGGGTACCAAAGGCGGAATAGGCGTAGGTCTGGGTGACGTGGCCGCCGGGGTCGGTGAGGGCGGCGACGGAGCCGAGGGCGTCGGAATGGAAGACGCGGCGGGCGCGGGAGACGCCGTCGATGTAGAGGAGTCGCTCGATAGGCTGGTCGATGCCGGGGCCGTCGATCCAGGCGTAGGCGACGGCGTTGGCGGGGTTCAGGTCGAGGAGGACGTCGGGCCCGTCATGGACGAAGCGGGTGTCCAGGCAATCGTTGAGAGCCTGGCTCTGCCGGTTGCCCTCGGCGTCGAATTCGTAGGCGAAGACGCTTCCGTTGGTGTCGGTCAGGGAGATCATGCGCCCGGTGAAGTCGTAGGTGAACGCCCTTGTCCTACCATGGACGGCGTGGTTGGTCAAGCGTCCGGCGCCGTCGTAGTCGTAGAAATTGGCGCCGGCGGGGGCGTCGAGCATGGTGGCGGGTGCGGTGCGGAGGGCGGCCAGGGCGAGGCGGGGGAAGGCCACACTTGCAGTAAAATCTTTCATCTTTCCCGGATTTGTCATTGCCTACTACTCTGCCATTTGCTTCCCGAATGGTCGGTTTCCAGCTGTCCTCTCCCCAGATGGCGAACACTTTAATTGTTTGTCCTTAAACACTCCCGAGTGGCCAAGAAAAGAAGGTCCGACGATGCTGGAAATGGCTCCAGACGCAGCATGGACAAGCATTTCGGCGTAGACGGCAGGTGCAACCGAGGATTCTGCCTCTCCACCTGTGCCAGTGACTCGAACATCCCATAGCCAATCCCCTGCCAAACAAAAGTTTTCGGAATTCCAGAATGAAGGGATCAGCACGACTTCATAAGAGCACTCTTCCAGTTCAAACTCTTTCATCTCTTTGAGTTTGCGATCAACGCTGTCGATGGCTTGATCCTTGGTTCCGACGGCAAAATCGTCTTGGGTGGGCCGGCCATTCATATGCGGCGGCTGCCCCGCTACAAGAGGACTTTGCATGTCCCAATAGCGGAATTCCGCCTGTGTGGCATTGTCGGGGAAAACTACGGCGGATTTCTCATCCGCTGGTTCACATCGCACGTGTGCAATCCTTTCCCCGCAATAGTAAGTGATTTCCCGGACTTGCACCTCTTCCCCTGTCGAGAGATTCCACATAGGGAAAACGCACTCTCTTTTCACGAACGGCTTCTTCAAGTCATCGATTTGAAAAGGATAATCAAAAGCACAAGCCTCCTCCCCTTTAAACCACCACCATTTCGTTTTGACCGTCTGGGGATGAATCCACAAAATGCCACCCAGACCTTTCTGAAGAGGATTTCCCCTAGATAACAGCCCATCGCAATATCGGACTTCCCAGAGCAAATCCCCACGTTCAACAAAACCAGGCACCGTAAATCCAGATCGGATCAATTCCGGAGCGTATGTCTTTACATGGCAACTCAAACCCATTTGCTTGCCCATAAGCCCTTCTGCGACAACCTGGGCCTGGAAACGTCCAGGGAGAAGGGTCCCCTTCAAGGCATCAACAGGGGGTTCATCAATCAATGCACCACTAAAACTGCGAAAAATGCAGCCCAAAAGGCTCAGGAAAAAACACGCAAATAATCTTTTCATGTATATCCTCCCACTATTAGTAGTCCAAGGGTGTTGAGGTCACATCTGTCAAAACGGTGGGTTCCCGAAATAAAAATGCGAGGACAGGAAGGGTGTCCACTTTGTCCCCATCATTATTCAAATCAGTATCCCAGTGGCTTTCATCAAAAAACAGCATTTGCTCATCAAAATATCCGGCAAGAGAATCCCTGGCCCACTCTGCGAGAGTTTGATATTTCGTTCCATATGACGGATCAAACAAGGCTCCACACATGACAATATAATGACAATTAAACAAAGAGGCTGGGTTTGATGTTCCCTGCCCCGGGAGACCTTCGGCATCGGTTACTTCTGCAAATTTCCAATGGTACCCTATCGAACTTACAAAAGAAGTCTCAACAGGTATATTGCAGTAGGGATAAGACTGAACACCGGCGCTGCCATCACCTGAATAATTCCAGTTTTTAACGATAAATCCTTTGTCATTTGACATCCTCGGCTTGATCCTGATGAGATGTCGTGCTTCTGTGATGCCTTGGACTTTTCGGATGTCAAGAAATAGAGTAACCCACGCGCCGCACTGGCCGTCTCCATGGAGCAACAAATCGGCTGTCGTAACGTTCTCGCAGAGATAGGAGGCATAGTAGGTCAGGCGTGTGCCATCGACACGGCGAACGTCGCGATCTGTAAATTCGTCCCAGATTTTTT
>JAZQOP010000277.1:0-2650 GCA_045627965.1 Kiritimatiellia bacterium
CCCTCCGCCGTCCTCCTTCTCTCCTGCCCCGACCGCCAGGGCATCGTCGCCGCCCTCTCCGCCTTCCTCTCCGCCCACCACGGCAACATCCTCTCCTTCGACCAGTATGTCGACCACGACGAGGACATCTTCTTCGCGCGCATCGAATGGGCCCTCGACACCTTCGACATCCCCCTGGCCGGCTTCCCCGACGCCTTCGCCCCGCTGGCCGCCGAATTCCACATCCGCTACAACCTCCACGACACCACGCGCCGCCCGCGCATCGCCATCCTTGTCTCCAAGCAGTCGCACTGCCTCTACGACATCCTCTCCCGCGTCGAGTCCGGCGAATGGCCCTGCGCCCCCGTCCTCGTCCTCTCCAACCACGAGACGCTCCGTCCGCTTGTCGAGCGCCACAACCTCCCCTTCCACCACATCCCCCTGACCGCCGAGACCAAGGACGCCCAGGAACCCCGCCAGATCGAGCTCCTGCAGGCCAACCGCATCGACCTGGTCATCCTGGCCCGCTACATGCAGATCCTCTCCCCCGCCTTCATCCGCGCGTTCCCCATGCGCATCATCAACATCCACCACTCCTTCCTGCCGGCCTTTGCCGGGGCGCGCCCCTACCACGCCGCCCACGCCCGCGGCGTCAAGATCATCGGCGCCACCGCCCACTACGCCACCGAAAACCTCGACGAAGGCCCCATCATCGAGCAGGACGTCGTCCGCGTCTCCCACCGCGGCACCATCGCCGACTGGACGCGCCTGGGCGCCGACCTCGAAAAGATCGTCCTGGCGCGCGCCGTCCGCCACCACCTCCTCCACCACATCCTCGTCCACGGACGCCGCACCATCGTCTTCGGCGCCTAGCCGCCGCAGCCCTGCGGGCCGCCCGGCGGGGGGACGCCCCTGGGCCTCCTGCGACATCCGGCGGAGAGGCGATGCCGTTTTGGGCTGGAAGGCGGCGCGTCGGCGGCGTATAGTCCGGCGCGTCCGAGGCGGGCAAAGGGTGTTCCGTCTCCGCGACCGTTTGCACGGGCGACAGGCCCGAGGAGTTCCGACATGGCCAACGACAACAACACGAAGCAGCAAGGCAAGGCGAACGCGGAAGGCATCACGCCGCGCGGGCAGGACTATGGGCAGTGGTATCTCGACGTCGTCAAGCGCGGCGACCTCGCCGAGCACTCGAACGTCCGCGGCTGCATGGTCATCAAGCCCCACGGCTACGCCATCTGGGAGAAGCTCCAGCGCGCCCTCGACGACCGCTTCAAGGCGACCGGCCACGTCAACGCCTACTTCCCGCTCTTCATCCCCCTCTCGCTCCTCGCCAAGGAGGAGGAGCACGCCGCCGGGTTCGCCAAGGAATGCGCCGTCGTCACGCACTACCGCCTGAAGGCCCAGGACGGCAAGGTCGGCGTCGACCCCGAATCCAAGCTCGAGGAACCCCTCATCGTCCGCCCGACCAGCGAAACGATCATCTGGGCGCAATACAAGAACTGGATCCAGAGCTACCGCGACCTGCCCCTGCTCATCAACCAGTGGGCCAACGTCGTCCGCTGGGAAATGCGCACCCGCCTGTTCCTCCGCACGGCCGAGTTCCTCTGGCAGGAAGGCCATACCGCGCACGCCACCGAGGCCGAAGCCCTCGCCGAGGTCGCGAAGATGCTCGAAGTCTACGCCGACGTCGCCGAGAACGTCATGGCCGTCCCCGTCGTCAAGGGCCACAAGAGCGAAGGCGAGCGCTTCGCCGGCGCCCTCGACACGCAGTGCATCGAAGGCATGATGCAGGACGGCAAGGCCCTCCAGATGGGCACCAGCCACTACCTCGGGCAAAACTTCTCCAAGAGCGCCGACGTCAAGTTCCTCAACAAGGAAGGCCAGCTCGAATACGTCTACTCCACCAGCTGGGGCGTCTCCACGCGCCTCATCGGCGCCCTCATCATGACCCACAGCGACGACTCCGGCCTCGTCCTCCCCCCTGCCCTCGCGCCCATCCAGGTCGTCATCGTCCCCATCTACAAGACCGACGCCGAGCGCGATGCCACCACCGCCGAGGCCCGCGCCGTCGAGGCCGCCCTCCGCGCCAAGGGCATCCTCGTCAAGGTCGACGACCGCGAAGGCATGCAGCCCGGCGCCAAATACTACGAATGGGAACGCAAGGGCGTCCCCGTCCGCATCGAGATCGGCCCCCGCGACCTCGAAAAGGGCTCCCTCTGCATCGTCCGCCGCTTCATCTCCGAAATCGAAGGCGAAAGCGAGCAGGACGCCCGCCGCCGAAAGAAGTCCTTCCTGGCGCGCGCCGAGGCCATCGACGGCATGCCCGCCCTCCTCGGCTCCATGCAGAAGGAGCTGCTCGAGATCGCCCGCGCACGCCGCGCCAAGAAAACCCGCATCATCGACACGCTCGAGGACTTCGAGCGCTTCTTCAAGCAGGAAGGCGGCGGCTTCGCGTGGGTCCACTGGGCCGGCGGCCAGGCCGAGGAGGAAGAGATGGTCCAGCGCTTCGAGACCTCCATCCGCTGCATCCCCTTCGACGACCAGCTCCCCCCCGGCGCCGAAGGCCCCGGCACCTGCATCCTGACCGGCAAGCCCAGCGCCCGCCGCGTCCTGATGGCCAAGGCCTACTAACCCGCCCATGCCCCGGCGACCGTCCCACGCCGCCCCCCCC
>JAZQOP010000278.1:0-1911 GCA_045627965.1 Kiritimatiellia bacterium
CATCGGCTTCGGCGGCGTCGGACTCGGCGGGGTCGTCGAGGGCGTCGCGGTGGAGGAGGTCGAGGTAGGTGCGGACGTCGGCCAGGGAGCGGGGGGCGGGCTCGGGGGGGAGGGTCTCGGCGGTGCGGTCCATGCGGTCGGGCTTGATCCAGAAGTCGGGCTGGCGCTCGGCGATGGCGATGGACTTGGCGCGGCGGACGAGGCGGTCGAGGTTCTCGATGTGGCGGGAGAGGTAGTAGCCGGCGACGGCGGTGACCTGGCGATCGCGGACGGCGTCGGTGAATTCGGCCTTGAGGGCGGCGGAGAGGGCGACGTAGGCGTCGCGTGCGCGGAGGATTTCGTCGGCGTTGGCCTGGAAGACGAGGTTGTCGGGGTCGAAGGAGCGGGCCATGAGCGCCAGGACGCGCTTGGCCATGCAGAAGAGCTTGAACCACGAGCGGAAGAGAGGTTCGGGGACGAAGGCGTCGGGGATCGAGAAGCGCTCGACGGCGATGGCGCCCAGGTGCGCGATGTGGTCGCCGATGCGCTCGACGTCCTTGGCGCAGCGGGCGAGATGCTGGAGGAAGAGCGTCTGGCGGCGGGAGATGTTGCGGCCGGCGAGGCGCCGGAGGTAGTCGGTCATGGAGGTCTTGATTTCGTTGAGGACCTCCTCGTTGCCGGCGAGGGCCTTGGAGAGGGCGGGGGTGGGGGCGAGGATGAGCTCGCCGTTGATCATCATGTTCTCGGTGCAGAGGTCGGCCATGCGGCGGAGCTCGCGGATGGAGGCGGCGATGGCCTGCTCCGGGGTGTCGAGGAGCTTGTCCTCGAGGAAGGAGGGGGTGGGCTCGGCCTCCTTGGAAGGGGTGATCTTGAGGAGGAGGAGGCTGAACCAGCGGGTGAACGGGAGGATGGCGAAGGCCCCGATGGTCATGGTGAAGGTGTGGAAGTTGGCGATCTGGCGCATGAGGTTGCCTTCGCCGGCGGTGGCCTTGCAGAGCCAGACCAGGGCGGGCCAGATGGCCAGGGCGATGGCGACGTTGAGGACGTTGAACAGGACGTGGGCCCACGCGGCGCGGCGCGCGCCGATGCGCATGGACAGCGAGGCGACGAGCGGGACGATGCAGGTGCCGATGCAGGCGCCCAGGATGATGGGGGCGACCTGCTCGAGCTCGGTGTAGACTCCCGCGCCGACAAGGCCGAAGCAGATGCCGATCATGGCCCCGGAGGAGGTCAGGAGGGCCGTCAGGAGCGTCGAGACGCCGACGGCGAGGAGCCGGATGCCGATGCCGTCGCCCTGGAGCTTGGCCAGCCAGGGGCCGAAGACGTCGGCGTGCGGCTTGATGCCGTCGGAGATGGTGGACATGCCGAGGAAGAGGAAGCCGAATCCGATCAGGGCGTTGCCGAGCTTGCGCCAGCGGGGGGAGGGGACGAGCGCCTCGACCAGGAAGCCGATGCCGATGACGGCCCAGCAGTAGGAGCCGATGTTGAAGGAGACCAGCTGGGTGGAGAGCGAGGTGCCGATGTTGGCGCCGAAGACGGGGGCGATCGACTGGGCGAGCGTCATGACGCCGGCGTTGATGAACGAGGCGATCATCGTGACGGCGGCGGCGGAGTGGGCGAGGAAGCCGACGGTCACGCCGAGGGCGAGGCCGTGGAGGGGGCTCTTGGTGGCGCGGGCGAGGATCTTGCGGAGGGAGGAGCCCGCGACTTCGCAGACGCTGTGCGTCATGACATTCATCCCGTAGATGAACAGGCTGAGCCCGCCCAGGACCTTGAAAACCACCATGAACCATTCGTGAGTCGTCATCTCGAAAACCTCGCTCGCCCGTGCCGGAAAGGGGACCACGGGCATAAACCGTCGAGTAGACCACAACGCGGCGGGCTTGTCAACGGCGATTGGCCGCCAGGGGCGGAAAAAGGCGCGGGGGAGGG
>JAZQOP010000279.1:0-9685 GCA_045627965.1 Kiritimatiellia bacterium
GCCATCGCCCACAATAATTCAGACTACACAACTGCCGCCAGCTGTTATCGCTATCTGATAGGCAAAGGCGCCTCCAATCAGTACTATTTTGACAGCAGGGTAGGGGAGTTGCGCGTCAAGTTTGACAGGATTAACAGGGGATACAGCATTTCTGCCCCCGAGCTGACGGCGTTAAAGGCCGAATATCAGGCGGCACTCGACGAGTTGGGTAAAGAACCCCGTACGGTGCCTCTGATGCGCAACTACGCCTATCTTTTGGCCTACTATGCCGACGATGTGGCCCTGGCGTCCGGCGGCCTCGGCGAGGTCGCCGCCGACGATGGAGACGCCGAAGCGGCGCGCGGCGCGTTCGAGGCCGGCGTAGAGGGCCTCGATCTCGGCGGCGGGGGTGCCGGGGGGGGTGGTGACGTCGGTGAGGATCCAGCGTGCGATGCCGCCCATGGCGGCGATGTCGGAGAGGGCGCGTCCGACGGCCTTGCGGGCGACCTTGTCCAGGGGTGTGCCGGGGAGGTAGTGGTGGCCGGGGATGACGGGGTCGGTCGTCACGAGGAGGTCGTCCGGGGCGCCGGGGAGGCGCAGGACGGCGCAATCGTCGCCGGGGCCGCGGGCGACGTCGCGGCGCTGGCGGAGGCGCGGGAGGACGGCGCGGAGGAGCGCCACCTCTCCGACTTCGTCCATGCGGGCCGGCTTCGCGATGGGCATGGTGCCGCGTCCGGGGTGCGGGGGCTAGCGGATGACGCCGTCGACGCCGTAGCGGGCGGCGAGGGTTTCGACGGTGCCGTCCGCGAGCATGTCCCGGTAGGTCGCCCAGACCTGGTCGCGGAGGTCGGCGTCGCCCTTCCGGAAGCCGATGCCGTAGGTTTCCGTCATGATGGGCTCGTCAAGGAGGCGGAAGGCGCCGGGGCGGTCGGCCATCTTGCGCCTGGCGACGCCGATGTCCATCGCGACGGCGTCGACGGCGCCTCTTTCGAGTGCGGCGACGGCGTCGTTGCAGGTGCGGAATTCGTGGATCGAGCCGAGGGAGGCGCCGAACTCCTCGCAGTCGCCGCCGGGCTGGAGGGTGGCGAGGACGGGGGTTTCGACCTGGACGGCGAGGTTGCGGCCCAGGAGGTCCTTCAAGGTCTGGAGGGCGGAGGGGGCGAGGACGAGGACGACCTGGCTGTTGTCGACGTAAGGGGGGGTCCACTCGTAGGCATCTTCGCGGCCCTGGATCGTGAAGCCGCTCCAGATGCAGGAGACGGCGCCGGACTGGAGGACCTCTTCCTTGGCGTCCCAGGCGAGCGGATGGGGGACGAAGGTCCAGCCGCGGCGGCGGCAGACCTCGCGGGCGAGGTCGAGGTCGAATCCTTTGTATTCGTCGCCGTCGAGGAAGCCGAAGGGGTCGAACTCCGCGTCGAAGCCGACGACGAAGCGTGGACCGGCGTCGGCCGGGGCCTCGGGTTTCGGGCCGCACGCCCCCAGGGCGGCCGCCAGGGCCAGGACGGACAGGATGGAAAGCAGCTTCTTCATCGGTGCACCTCGCGTTTCACGTGCCGCCAACGATACCGATTCCGGCGGCGGAACGGAAGAAAAAACCGGGGTGTCGCGGGAGGCGGCGCGCGGCGAGGATTCGGTCTTGCCCCCGGGGGGGCGGGGTGGTAGGCTTCGGGGCGTCTTCAGGGCAGGGTGCGATTCCCTACCGGCGGTCACAGTCCGCGAACCGGCCGATCCTCGGCCGGCCGACGAGGTGGAACTCCTCGACCGACAGTACAGTCTGGATGGAAGAAGACGGGACACGGGACCTCCCCGCGCCCGACGTTCTTTCCGGCCGGGCCCTGGAGGCGGAAAGAGAGCAACGCAGCAACATGAGCACATCCGGGCGAGACGAAATTTTCTGCGGCGTGGAAGAGGCCGCGGCCCTTCTGCGCGAAGGGCGCATGGTCCTGGTCGTCGACGACGAGAACCGCGAGAACGAGGGGGACCTTGTGGCGGCGGGGGAACGGACGACCGCCGAGACGATCAACTTCATGGTCACGCACGGGCGCGGGCTGGTCTGCGTGCCGATGGAGGCGGGGCGGCTCCACGAGCTGGGGCTTTCGCGGATGGTGCCGCCCGACGAGCGGGACCGCTACCGGACGGCGTTCACCGTCTCGGTCGACGCGCGCGCCGGCACCTCGACGGGCATCTCGGCGGCCGACCGGGCGGCGACGGTCCGGGCGCTGGCGGATCCGGCATCGGGGCCCGGCGACTTCATCCGGCCGGGGCACATCTTCCCGCTGCAGGCCGTCCCGGGGGGGACGCTCCGGCGGACGGGGCACACGGAGGCGTCCGTCGACCTGGCGCGGATCGCGGGGCTGCGGCCCGTCGCGGTCATCTGCGAGGTCATGAAGGAGGACGGCTCGATGGCGCGTCTGCCCGACCTGCTCGGCTTTGCGAGGCGCCACGGGCTGCGCATCCTGACGGTCGCCGACATCGTGGCCTATCGCCGGGCGCGGGAGAAGACCGTCGAGGCGGGGCCGTCCGCGGGGCTGCCCACGGCCTACGGGACGTTCCAGCTGCGGCTCTACCGCGACCTGGTGACCGGGGCCGACCACGTGGCGCTGGTGCACGGCGACCCGGCGGCCGACGCGGCCGACCCGGCGCGCCCGGCGCCGCTCGTACGGGTGCATTCCGAGTGCATGACGGGGGACGTCTTCGGGTCGCTGCGATGCGACTGCGGGCAACAGCTGCACGCGGCGATGGCGGCGGTGGCGGCGGCGGCGTCCGGCGTCGTCCTCTACATGCGGCAGGAGGGGCGCGGGATCGGGCTGGCCGAAAAGATCCGCGCCTATGCGCTGCAGGAGCAGGGGCTCGACACGGTGGAGGCGAACCTGCGGCTCGGGTTCCCGCCCGACCTGCGCGACTACGGCTCCGGGGCGCAAATCCTCCTCGACCTGGGCGTCACGCGGCTGCGCCTGCTGACCAACAACCCGCGGAAGATCGCTGGGCTCGAAGGCTACGGCATCCGCATCGAGGAGCGCGTGCCGATCGTCTTCCCGCCCACGCCCGAAAACCGCGCCTATCTCCAGGCCAAGCACGACAAGCTCGGCCAGCTCATCTAGCCCCCTTTGAAACAACGAAAGGACCCCACGCCATGAATTCCAACGTTTCCAACGCCGGCGCCCCGCGCGAAATCAACGCCCCGATCGACGCCATCGGGCTGCGCTTCGGCATCGTGCTCTCGCGCTTCAACGACCTGTTCGGCAACCAGCTGCTGGGCGGCGCGATCGACTGCCTCCAGCGGCACGGGGCGCGCGCCGAGGACATCACCGTCGTCCGCGTGCCCGGGGCCTACGAGCAGCCGCTCGTGCTGCAGCGGCTGGCCGCCTCCGGGCAGTTCGACGCGCTGGTCGCCCTGGGGGCGGTCATCCAGGGCTCGACCACGCATGCCTCGCTCATCAACGCGCAGGTGACGCGTGCCCTGACGCAGATTTCGCTGGAGCACAACATCCCGGTCATCGACGGCATCGTCGCCGCCGAGAACCTGGACCAGGCGATCGAGCGCTGCGGCTCGAAGGCCGGCAACCGCGGCTGGTCGGCCGCGCAGACGGCCATCGAGATGGCCGCGCTGGCCAAGCTGCTGCCGCCCGCCAAGAAGACGAAGTAGCCGAGGACGCACCATGAAACGCAACGCCGACGCCCCCCGCACGCCCGCCGCCGAGCTGCACGCCTGGGCCCTGAGCAACGTCTTCCCGCGCGGCATCCGGCACGCGGGGCGCGAGTGGGCCCTCCAGTTCCTCTTCCAGTCCGAGTTCAACCGCGGCGACAGCCTCGAATCGTCGCTGGCGCTCTTCTGGGAAGAGCACGACCTGGGCTTTGCCGCCGACCTGAAGCGCTTCGAGCACGTCAAGGGCGCGCTGACGGACGGGCAGCGCAAGGAGGTCGCCAAGCTCCACCGGCAGGGCAAGCGGTTCGCCGAGGTGCTCATCCGCGGCATCCTGGCGATCCATGAGCAGCTCGACGAACGGATCGCGGAAGCGTCGAAGAACTGGGGCGTCGACCGCATGGGGACCGTCGACCGCAACATCCTGCGCATCGGCGCCTACGAAATCCTGGAGCGCGACGACATCCCGCCCGTCGCCACCATCAACGAGGCGGTCGACCTGGCCAAGACGTTTTCCTCGCTCGAGTCCGGGCGGTTCGTCAACGGGATCCTCGACCACCTGCTGAAGGGGACCGGCCGGGACCCGCGCGGCAGTACAAAAAAGCCCCCGGAGACGGCGCCCGGCGCACCCGGCGGCGCACCCGGCGCCCCGGCCCCCGGCACCCCGTAGCCCCACCCCCACCGAAAGGCACGAATCCATGGCCTCCTGGCTCGACGGACTCCGCAAGACACGCGAACGCTTTGCCGCCGCGGTCACCCACCTTTTCCGCGGCGGCGCGCCGACGGCGGCAGACCTCGACGAACTGCTCGACCTGCTCCTGATGGCCGACGTCCCGCCGCAGCTGGCCACGCGCCTGGTCGACGAGGCCGGCCGCGCCGCGAACCGATCCGCGCCCTTGCCGGCGGCGGCCCGGGAGATCCTGCTCGGCGCCCTGCCCCCGTCCGCGCCGCCCCCCGACTACGCCGCCGAGGCCGCCGCCCGCGCCGACGGCGCCCCCGGCGTCGTCCTGCTGGTCGGCATCAACGGCTCCGGCAAGACGACGACGGCCGCCAAGCTCGCACAGCGGGCGATGGGCGAAGGCCTTTCGCCGTTGCTGGGCGCGGCGGACACCTTCCGCGCGGCGGGGTCGCAGCAGCTGAAGATCTGGGCCGACCGGCTCGGGTGCGACGTCGTCGCGGGGGCGACCGGGGCCGACGCGGCGGCGGCGGCCTACGACGCGGTCGACGCCGCCGTCGCGCGCCGCAAGAACCCCGTCTTCATCGACACGGCGGGCCGCATGCACACCCGCGAACCGCTCATGCGCGAGCTGGGCAAGCTGCGCGCAGCCATCGCCAAGCGGCTCCCCGGCGCGCCGCACCACACCTGGATCGTCCTCGACGGCATGCTGGGGCAGAACGCGCTGGCGCAGGCCCGGCAGTTCAACGGCATCGTGCCGCTCGACGGGCTTGTCGTCACCAAGCTCGACGGCTCCTCCAAGGCGGGCTTCCTGCTGGGCGTCCGCGACGCCCTGCCCGGCGTCCCGATCGTCTACGCAGGGCTCGGCGAAGGTGCAGGCGACCTGCAGCCCTTCGACCCCGTCGCCTACGTCGACGCCCTCCTCCCCGGCGCTTCCTGAGCGTTCCGCATGACCGCCCCGGCGTCCAGATTCCCCCTCTTTGCCCCCCCTGGGCCGGCGTGCGGCGCGGCCGCGGCGGATGCCTACTGGATGCGCACCGCCATCGCCCTGGCGCGGCGCGCCGAGGGCATGACGCGGCCAAATCCGGCGGTCGGGGCCGTCGTCGTCGCGCCCGACGGGCGCTGCGCCGGCTTCGGCGACCACCTGCGCGCGGGAACGCCGCACGCCGAAGTCCACGCCCTGCGGCGCGCCGGGGCCGCGGCTCGCGGCGCGACCCTCTACGTGACCCTGGAGCCCTGCTCCACCACGGGGCGCACGCCGCCATGCACCGAGGCGGTCCTGCGGGCCGGCATCCGGCGCGTCGTCATCGGCACGCTCGACCCCAATCCGCGCCATGCGGGACGCGCCGTGCCGCTGCTGCGCGACGCGGGCCTGGCGGTCGACGTCGGCTGCGAAGAGGCGGCCTGCCGCGACCTGCTTGCGCCGTTCGCCACCGCCGTCACGAAAGGCCGGCCCTACTTCCGGCTCAAGCTTGGCATGACCCTCGACGCCCGCCTCGCCGACTACGCCGGCACCTCGCAATGGATTACCAACGCGGCCTCGCGCGAAGCCGTCCAGGCCCTGCGCCGCCGGTCCGACGCCATCCTCGTCGGCGCCGGGACCGTGCGCGCCGACAACCCGTCGCTGCTGCCGCGGCCGTCCCGGGGGCGGCGCCCCTGGCGCGTCGTCTGCGTCCGCGACGGCGACCTTCCCGCCGACGCGCGGCTCTTCGCCGACGAGGCCGCCGTCCGCACCCTCGTCGCCGCCCCCGAAGGCTGGCGCCCCGCGACCGCCGGGCGCCTCCGCGAGCGCGGCGCCGCCGTCCTGGCGCTGCCCCGCGACGAAGCCGCCTACTTCGGCGCCCTCGCCGCCCATCTGCGCGACCTCGGCGCGCTGTCCGTCCTGTGCGAAGGCGGCGGGGAAATCGCCGGGGCGCTCCTGCGGCAAGGGCTCGTCGACGAGCTCCACCTGTTCCTTGCGCCGCTCGTCCTGGGCGATGCCGCGCGCCCCGCCTTCGCCGGCATCCGCCGGACCCTGCCCGACGCCGCGCGCTTCCGCCTGCGCTCCGCCGAAACCCTCGACGGCGACGTCCACCTTGTCCTTGCCCCCGACCCCGCTTCCTGACCCATGTTCACCGGACTCGTCCAGACCACCGCCACCCTCGTTTCGCTGCAGACCCGCGGCGCCGGCGCCTCCACCCTGCGCGTCCGGCTGGCGGAGCCGCTGGAGAAGCCGGCCATCGGCGAATCCGTCGCCGTCAACGGCGTATGCCTCACGCTCGTCCGGGCCGCCGACGCCGCCACGCTCGACTTCGACATCCTCGACGAGACCCTGCGCCGCACCGCGCTGGGGCGCAAGGCCGTCGGCGCGCGCCTCAACATCGAGCGGGCCCTGCGCGCCGGCGACGCCATCGGCGGGCATCTCGTCAGCGGCCACGTCGACGGGACCGCCACGCTGCTCGGCGTCCGGGAAGGCGGCCCCGATGCCGTCTTCCGCCTGCGCGCCGACGCCCCCTGGCGCGACGCCATCCTCCCCTGCCTCCTCCCCAAGGGCTCCGTCGCCGTCGACGGCACCTCCCTGACCCTCGTCGACATCGCCCCAGCCGACGCGACCTTCTCCGTCCATCTCATCCCCCATACCCTGGCCGCCACGGCCCTGTCCACGCTGACGCCCGGCGACGCCGTCAACATCGAGGCCGACCTCCTCGCCAAGGCCGCCCGCAACGCCGCGCCCGCCGCGGCGGCCCCGGCGCCGCCCCCGGTCACCTGGGACCGCCTCCGCCGCGCCGGCTTCCTCGGCTAGGGCCGGGCCGGCACGGGCCGCCGCCCCCGCGCAAAACGCGCTTCCATTGCGTGTTCCGTTGCGCGCAAAGCACCAGGCGCCAGGCGCAGGGCGACCGCGAAACGGGAGCTTTCCCAACGGAAAAGAAACGAGCGGAGCAACGCGACGCGGAGTGCTCCCCAAACGCCCCGAACACGTTTCCATTCAATGGGAACCTGTTTCCGCGAATGTTTGCTTCGGCTAACAGGCCGCAGGGCGGGGCGGGAAGGCGGCGCGGGCGGCGCGGCGGGGGCTCGGGGGGGGCGGGCGAACTTTTGTCCCGCTTTTTTCTCGCACGCGGCGCGCCTGCGCGTGTATGATGCCGCCGTCATGCATACGCCCCTTTCCCATCGACTCCTGCCGGCGCTCGCCGCCGCCTCGTTCCTCCTTGCCGCCGCGTCCGTCGCCCAGACGCCCGTGGCCCTCCCGCCCGCCGGGACCGCCTCCGTCACCGGCGCGCCCGCGCCCGACGGCCAGATGGTCGACGTCCAGGCCGACCGCTTTTCCTACGACAACCTGCGGCACCTCGTGCTGGCGCGCGGGAACGTCAAGGTCTCGCGCGGGACCGACTGGGTCACGGCCGACGAGGCCGACATCGACACCGCCAACCAGATTGTCACGGCGCGCGGGAACATCGAGCTGCACTACGGCCCGAACGTCTGGCGCGGCGAAAACGTCACCTACAACTTCAAGACCGGGCAGGGCGACTTCGGAGCCTTCGACCTCTACTCCGCGCCCTTCCACATCCTCGCGGAGGACTCCGAGCGCGTCTCGCCCACGCTCACCGAGCTCGAAGATGTCCTGCTCACCACCTGCGAGCCCGACAACCCGGAATACTCCATCCGCGCGTCCAGCGCCTCCATCGAGTCCAACCGGATCGTCCGCGCCCGGAACGTCCGCTTCCTGCTCGGGCCCGTGCCCTTCTTCTGGTTCCCCTACGTCAAGGCCGACGTCAACAACTTCGCCAACTTCGAGTTCACGCCGGGCTACTCCTCGCGCATGGGGGCCTTCCTGCTGACCGCCTACAACTACCCCCTGGGCGACAAGCTCTCCACGCACACGCACTTCGACGTCCGCACCCGCCGCGGCATCGGCGTCGGCGAGGACCTCTTCTGGAAGGACCCGGCCGGCGCCTACAACGGCATGCTCCGCCTCTACTACGCCCACGACTCCAAGCCCTGGAAGAACGACGCCGAAAAGGCCGAGCGCGAAGCCCTCGCCGACAACAACCGCTACTGGCTCAGCCTCTCCGACCGCCATTCCATCAGCGACCGCGACACCTTCACCGCCACCGTCAACTACCTCGCCGACCCCTGGGTCCTCAAGGACTTCTTCGACGACGAATACCAGCACGGCGTCCAGCCCGAAAACCGCGTCGCCCTCTCCCACCGCGGCGACCGCTACACCGCCGGCGTCGAGCTCAACCTGCGTCTCAACGACTTCTACGACAACGTCAACCGCCTCCCCGAGGTCTTCCTCGACTTCAACCGCCAGCAGGTCTTCGGCACGCCCTTCTACTACGAAGGCGAGAACACCGCCACCTACCTCGACCGCGTCTACGCCGACGACCACAAGGACGACACCACCGAGAAGGACGACTACGACGCCTTCCGCGTCGACACCTACCACATGTTCTACCTCCCCACCCGCCTCGACTTCCTCTCCGTCGTCCCCCGCGCCGGCTACCGCGGCACCTACTACTCCAAGACCAAGGTCTCCACCACCGTCACCAACAAGGTCCCCAAGGTCGACGAGCAGACCGGCCAGACCAACATCGTCGACGAGGTCCAGACCCTCCTCGACGAGGGCGACGCCGACTGGCGCCACCTCCCCGAGCTCGGCCTCGAAACCTCCTTCAAGGCCTTCGGCGCCCTCCTCGACGGCCCCCTCGGCATCGAGGAAGACCACGGCCTGCGCCACATCCTCGAACCCTACGCCAACTACACCTTCCGCCCCGAGCCCGACCTCCTCCCCGCCGACCTCTGGTATTTCGACAAGATCGACAAGCTCGCCGACGCCAACGAGCTCGTCCTCGGCCTCCGCAACTACCTCCAGACCAAGACCTCCGCCCTCCGCTCCGCACGCGTCGCCAACCTCCTCTACCTCGACACCTACGCCACCTTCGACATGGCCCCCGACGACGACGAGGACTCCTTCCAGGCCTTCAACTTCGACGCCGAAATCCGCCCCCTCTCCTGGCTCTTCTGGGAAATCCACGGCGAATACTCCGCCGAGGCCGAGGAGCTCAAGACTCTCAACACACGCCTCCGCGTCAAGCAGGACGACATCTTCTCCTTCGCCGCCGAATACCGCTACCAGCTCGACACCCGCGAGCAGCTCGCCGCCGACCTCACCCTCTTCCCCGAAATGCGCTGGTCCGCGCGCCTCTACGGCCGCATGGACATCGAGGAGTCCCACCTCGACGAGCATTCCTACTACCTCATCCACCGCACCGACTGCCTCGGCATCGGCGTCGGCGTCCGCATCCGCCCCGACTACGGCTCCGGCGGCGAGGACGACTACTCCATCTGGCTCCGCATCTGGCCCCTCGCCTTCCCCTCCTTCATGGGCTCCATGCCCAACTGAC
>JAZQOP010000280.1:0-7814 GCA_045627965.1 Kiritimatiellia bacterium
CGGAGGAGGAGCGGAGGGTGCCAAAGGCGGTGTAGGCGTAGGTCTGGGTGACGTGGCCGGCGGGGTCGGTGAGGGCGGCGATGGAGCCGATGGCGTCGGAATGGAAGACGAGGCGGGCGGGGGGGGCGCCGAGGTCGGCCAGGCGGTCGGCGTCGCCCTGGGACTGCATGGAGAAGGAGGCCATGAGGGGGAGGAGCTTGCGGGTGATGAAGCGGAGCTTTCTGTAGCCTTTGTAGGAGTGCGGGGAGATGCGGCCGTTGACGATGTGGACGGGGACGCCGGCGGCGGAGGCGTAGCGGATGAGGTTGGGCCACATTTCGTTCTCGACGAGGATGACGGCCCGTGGGCGGATGCGGGCGAGGGCCTTGCGGACGATGCAGGGCAGGTCGAGGGGGAAGTAGAGGACGACGTCGGGCGGGGCGATCTTCTTGAGGGCGATGGCGTGCGCGGTGGAGGTGTTGGTGGTCAGGACGAAGCGGATGCCGGGATGGCGGCGGCGCGCGGCGTCCATGAAGGTGAGGGCGACGGCGAGCCCGCCGACGCTGACGGCCTGGATCCAGACGGGGCGGTCCGGGGCGTCGAGGAGGGCGGCGGCCTCGGGCTTGTAGCGGGCGAAGCGCTGGGCGAAGTCGGCGGCATAGCCGCCGCGCTTGCGCATGCGGAGGAGGTATTTGGGCAGGAGGAAGGCGAAGGCAAGCGGGAAGAGGCTGTTGTAGAGCAGCCAGACGGGCGAGAAGGCGGGTTTGCGCGGGGCAGGGGCGGAAGCGTTCATGACGGGCGGGAGGATAGCAACCGGGCGGGCGGCGGGCAAGAATTTCCGCGCTTGTCGAGACGCGGCGCGTGGGGTATCGTTCGCGGAACGGAGAACCATGCCATGACGACGATTTCCTATGAAGCCCGGATCGGCCTTGAAGTGCACGTGCAGCTCAAGACCCGGACCAAGATGTTCTGCTCGTGCCCGGCGCACCGCGAGGGCGACGAGCCGAACTCGCACGTGTGCCCGACGTGCCTGGGGCTGCCCGGGGCGCTGCCGGTGATGAACCGCGAGGCGATCCGCAAGACGGTGCAGACGGGGCTGATGATCGGGTCGACGATTTCGCCGGTGTCGGCGTTCGACCGGAAGAACTACTTCTATCCCGACATGCCGAAGAACTACCAGATCACGCAGCAGGCGCTGCCGCTGTGCATCGGGGGCGGCGTGGAGATCGAGACGGCGGAGGGCGGGCGGAAGACGATCCGGGTGCACCACATCCACCAGGAGGAGGACGCGGCGAAGATCACGCACCTGGAACGGTCGTCGGAGATCGACTACAACCGGGCGTCGACGCCGCTGATGGAGCTGGTGACGGAGCCGGACATGGCGACGCCCGACGAGGCGATCGCATTCCTGACGGCGCTGAAGGAGATGCTGCTGTATGCGCAGATTTCCGACTGCAACCTGGAGATGGGACACATCCGCTGCGACGTGAACTCGTCGGTGCGGCCCGTGGGGTGCGAGACGCTGGGGACGAAGACGGAAATCAAGAACATGAACACGTTCCGGGGGATCCACCGGGCGCTGGAATACGAGATTGCGCGCCAGATCGACGTCCTGGAGGGCGGCGGGACGGTCAGGCAGGAGACGCGCCGCTGGGACGACGCCGAAGGGGTGACACTGCCGATGCGCTCGAAGGAATATGCGCACGACTACCGCTACTTCCCCGAGCCGGACCTGCCGCCGGTGCGTCTGACGGCGGAGCAGGTGGAGCAGTGGCGCGCCGAACTGCCGGAGCTGCCGGCGGCGCGGCGGGCGCGGTTCGTCGCGGACTTCGGGCTGCCGGAATATGACGCGGGCGTGCTGACGGCCGACCGCGCGGTGGCGGACTTCTTCGAGCAGGCGGCGACGGCGTCGGGGAATCCGAAGGCGGCGTCGAACTGGACGATGGGCGAGGTGCTACGGGCGCTGTCGGAGTCGGAAAAGACGCTGGCCGATACGCCGCTGACGCCCCAGGCCCTGGGCGAGCTGATCCGTCTGCTGGACGCCAAGACCATCAACCAGCCGGCCGCCAAGGAGGTCTTCCAGGTGCTGTTCGACAAGGGCGGGTCGCCGGCCGAGATCGTCAAGGAGAAGGGGCTGGCGCAGGTGTCCGACCAGGGGGCGCTGGACGGCTTCGCGGAGCAGGCCATCGCGGCGAATCCGAAGGTCGTCGAGGATTACCGCGGCGGCAAGCAGGCGGCGCTGATGTTCCTGGTGGGCCAGGTCATGAAGCTCTCGCGCGGCAAGGCGAACCCCGGCCTCGCGGCGGAAACGCTGAAGAAGAAGCTCGGGTGAGGGGCTAGTGGTTAGTGGTTAGTGGTTAGTGACCTGCGGCTGTCGCCGCAGGGACCGAACCGCGTTTTTTGGGGGGCGGGTGGAGCGTTTCGACGGCGGGGGCGAATGGGAATGGAGAAGGAGGGGGGATTGGAGTAGAATCGCTTGCGCGCGCGACGGCAGGGTGTCGCGTGCGCGCGGAGGCTTTGATTGTGAAGAAGACGTTTTTTGCGGCGGTAACGGTTTCCGGGCTGGTTTGTGCGGCGGCGCTGGCGGCGGAGCCGCTGCTGCTGCAGTGGGGGACGATCGATACGGCGAGCGCGGAGCGCCAGGCGGAAGCGGCATCGCTTCGGACGCGCGTGAAGGCGAAGGCGCAGGCGAGGGGGGCCGAGGATCGTGCGGCCTACCTGGTGCAGTTCGACGGGGTGGTCCAGGGCGAATGGCGCGACTGGCTGGCGGCAACGACGCAGGTGCGCGGCTACATTCCGGAAAATGCCTACCTGGTGTGGGCGACGGCCGGTGAGATGGCGGAGATTTCGGCCCACGGCCACGTGTTCTGGACGGGCGAATGGAAGAGCGAATACAAGACCGAGGCAACCGTGAAGGCGGGGGTGGCCCGCCGCGCGGCGGCCAGGGCGTCGGGGGCGGCGGACGTGGACGGGGAAGCGGGCGAGCTCTACCAGGTGGGGTCGTTCGTCGAGGGCGGCGCGGAGGCCCTGGCGGCGCGCCTGGAGGGCGCCGGGGCGGTGGTGCGGTCGGCGTTCGACCGCCTGGAGGGGTGCTCGGCGGTGGCGCGCCTGGCGGATGCTCAGCTGGACGAGGTGTCCGGCTGGGCCGAGGTGGAATGGATCGAGCTCAAGGGGCGCGCGCGCCTCTTCAACGACATGGCCTGCCGCACGAACATGATGGCGGTGACGAACGTGTGGAAGGGGACGGTCCAGGGCGGGCTGGGGCTGACGGGCGCGGGGCAGATCGTGGCGGTGGCGGATACGGGCTGCGACATGGGCAGCACAAGCAACATCCACGAGGATTTCGCGGGCCGCATTTTGGCCGGCTACGGCTGGACGAACGGGAGCTACCGGAGCAGCGCGCCCTGGAAGGATGTCGACAGCCACGGGACGCACGTGTGCGGCAGCGTGCTGGGCGACGGCGCGAAGTCGAACGGGAAATATCGCGGCATGGCCTACGGGGCGAAGCTGGTGATGCAGGGGATGCAGGAGGACCTGGGCGGGCTGCCGGACTACACGTGGACGATGCTGGCGCAGGCCTACACGAACGGGGCGCGGATCCATTCCGACAGCTGGGGCTATGGCAGCGACTATGCCGGAAAATATGTCTATGACAGCGTGTATGCCGACGGCTACATGTGGACGAACCAGAACTTCCTGATGGTCATCGCCGCCGGCAACGACGGCCTGGACGGTGACCGCGACGGCGTGATCGACCCCGGCAGCGTGACGCCTCCCGGGACGTCGAAGAACTGCCTGTGCGTCGGGGCGGCGGAAAACTACCGGACAAGCGGCGGCTATGCGTCCAAGACGTATTACTCCGCCTGGGGGAGCGACTATCCGGTGGACCCGATCAAGAGCGACAAGATCTCGGGGACGAACGTGCCGCAGGGCATCGTGGCCTTTTCCGGCCGCGGCCCGACGGCGGACGGGCGCTACAAGCCCGACATCGTGGCGCCGGGGTCGGACATCGTTTCCGTGCGGAGCCGCGCGGCCAGCGACACGGGCTGGGGCGTGAACAGCGCGAACACGAACTACCTCTACATGGGCGGGACGAGCATGGCGACGCCCCTGACCTCCGGCGTGATGGCCCTGGTCCGCCAGTGGCTGGTCGAACGGCGCGGGATGGCCGAGCCGATGGCTGCCCTGATGAAGGCGGTCCTGGTCAACGGGGCGCGCGACATGACCCCCGGCCAGTACGGGACGGGCACCTACCAGGAGGTGACGGCGCGCCCGGACCGGAGCCAGGGCTTCGGGCATGTCAACCTCTACGACTCGCTGGAGCCGGGCGTCGGGCGCTTCATCGACCTGCACACGAACAAGCTCGCGAGCGCCAGCGCCAACGTGACGACGAACCTGTCGATCGGCACGGCGGGCGGCGTCTACCGCCTGACGCTGGCCTGGCAGGACTTCCCGGGCTCCAGCGGCGCCTCGAAGACCTTGGTGAACGACCTCGACCTGACGGTCACGACGCCGGGCGGGACGGTGCTCTATCCGAACCATGCCGGCCGCGCCGACCACACGAACAACATCGAGACGATCGAGTTCACCGCGACGGAGCTCGGCGACTACTCGGTCAAGGTCCAGGCCTACAGCGTGACCAAGACCTCGCCCCACGGCGGCCAGCCCTATGCGCTTGTGATCGCCGGCCCGACGACGGAGGAGCCCGATCCCGTCGCCCCCGCGTTCCGGACGGCATCCACCAACGCGACGACGGTGCGCGAGGAGGATTTCGAGTTCGACTTCGCGCAGCTGCTGACGACGACGCCCTATCCGGCCGCCTCCTGGAAGGTGGTGGCGACGGGGGCCTCGGGCGACGAGTTCGACTTCGACGACGGCTACCTCTACTACCTGCCGACGGAGCCCGGCCAGGCGACCTTCCGTGCGACCGCGAGCAACGCCTACGGCTCGGCAAGCTGCACGCTGACGGTGACGGTCGTCTCCGGGCCGCCCGACGTGCCCGAGACACCCTACGCCTACAACCTGTCGACGACGGGCTTCACGGCGGAATGGGCGCCGACGGCCTACACGGCGAACTACCGCCTGGATGTGCTGACCGGCGGAACGGTCGGCCCGGTCTCCGAAAAGACGATCGACGAGGATTTCAGCGGCTGGTCGTCGCATTCGAGCTATGGGAGCTATGTGCAGGAGGGCTCGGGCGGGTCCTGGTCGATGATCCAGGCCATCGTCGCCCCCACGGCCGCCGCCAGCGCCCCCGGGAGCAAGGGGCAGGTGCAGCTGAAGAACGGCGCCGGCTACCTGGCCCTCCCGCCGGTGGACGGCCCGGAGACGGTGACGGTGAACGCCAAGGCGTCGGGCACGTCTTCGTCGCTGGAGCTCCAGAAGAGCCTCGATTCGGGGAGCACGTGGTCGACGGTCCTGACGTGGTCGCCGGGGACGACGGTGGCCGGCCTGACGGGCGAGGTGGCGGAGGCGAACAGCGGCGTTCTGCTGCGGCTCTTCGCGGCGAACCGGGCGATGTATGTCTATGACGTGGAGGTGACGTCGGCGGGCGCGGCGGGCTTCACGAACTACGTGGCGGGCTGGTCGAACGTGACGGTCCTGTCGACGAATTGCGCGGTGACGGGCCTCCAGCCGGGCACGACCTATGCGTTCCAGGTGCGGGCGGAAAATTCCTACGGCGTGAGCGCGACGTCGGAGCAGGGCTACGCGACGACGGTCGACGCGGATGTCGCCCCGTCGTGGTCGGGGTCGTTGCCCGCCCAGTCCCAGGACGTCGCGGAAATGCTCTCGTTCGACGTGCGTCCGTTCGTGTCGGGGACGCCCCAGCCGGCCGTTTCCATCGCGTCGGCGACGGCCCCCGCGGGGTCCTACGGAATGACGAACGCCGTCCTCTGCTACACGCCGCAGGCCGCCGGGACGGCCGTCTTCACGCTGCTTGCCTCGAACCGCGCAGGGACGGCGACCGCCCAGCTGTCGGTGGCCGGCGTGGCCAGCGCGCCGGTCTTCGATCCGCTCGCCGACATGGCGACGACGGTCGGCGCGACGGTCGACTTCACCGCGACAGCGACGGGCATCCCCGCCCCCTCGGTCGCCCTGACGGCGACGACCGCCGACGCGGTCGACTACGCCGACGAGGGCGGCTACGTCGTCTTTTCGCCGCACGCGGAAGGGGCCTTCACGTTCACGTTCACGGCGGCAAACATCGCCGGGAGCGCCACGAAGACCGTCACGGTGACGGTCGACGCGGCCCCGACGACGATCCCCGCCCTGGCCCTCTCCGATGCGACGAGCAACGGATTCCTTGCCGCCTGGACGCCCTGCACGGGCGTGTCGGCCTACCGCCTGCAGGTGGCCACGGACGACCAGTTCTCGGCGGGCGGCAGCGGCGAGGAGACGACGCTCCTGGAAAACGCCGCGACCGCCCCTTCGAGCGCTCCCGACGGCTGGACGTATTCGCTGGGCGACAAGACGGGCTCCTACCTGAAGCTCCTCCAGGCGTCGGATTCCGTCGTGTCGGCGGAGTTCTCCGCGGCTCGCGCGGTTTCGGCGGTCCTGTCGCAGAAGGTGCGGACCTATGGCGGGTCTTCGGCCGGCACGACCAACCTGGTCGTCTCGTATTCGACCGACGGCGGCACGACGTGGACCGAGCTGGGGCGCGTCGCCGGATCCAGCAGCACGCTGGCGGCCAAGACGGTCGACGCCTCGGCCCTGGCCGGCCTCGCCAGCGTCCGCCTGAAGTGGACTGCGCCGGGCGCGGGCGGCGGGAAGGGCGTCGGCTTCTCGACGGTCCTCCTGACGGGCACGGAAAGCTCCGGCTCCGGGAGCCTCGTCCTCGACGAAACGGTATCGGCGACGAACCGCACGGTGCGCGGCCTGGCGCCGGAAACGCGGTATTATGCCCGCGTCAAGGGCGAGGATGCCTGGTCGGAGGTGAAGAGCATCGTGACCACCTCCGGCGGCGTTTCGCCGACGAACGCCTACGAGCAGTGGCTGGTCGACCAGGGCCTCTCGCCGGCGGACTATCCGCAGGGCGGCTCGACGGCCGGGACGCCGAACTGGGAGTCCTACATCCTCGATCGCATGCCCGGCACGGGCGGCCTTGAGGTGGAATCGGTCGCGGGCGACGGCACGACGGGACCCGTCGAGCTGACGTTCCCCGCCAGCTCGAACCGTTTCTACGAGCTCGTCGTCCACACCAACCTGCTGACCGCCCCGACGACGAACGACCTGGGCCGCGGACGCAATCCGATGGTCATTACCAACCCGGTCGGTTCCGATGCCTGGTTCGGGACGATCCGCGTCCGCCTCGCCGCGCCGGAATGATCCGGACGCCGAGCGCCCGAGGAACAAGGCCCCGCATTTGCGGGGCCTTTTCCGTCGGCAACCGCCGATGTTCGCTTCGGGGGACATTTTGCCGAAATACGCTTCCAATGAATGGGAAGACGCTTCGCGGTTTATAGGGGCTGGGGGCAGGTTTGGAGCGTCATGGGGGGCTCCGGCGCTGTGGACGGAGGAGGCCCTGGTGGTGGGGAGGCGACGAATTGCACAAGGTCGCCGCCCATCCATTCGATCCCATCATGCCACTCACTGCCTCAAAATCCGTAAAATGGCGGGGTTTCGGGGGCGGCAGGGATGGCGCGGGCCAAGGGGGCGGCATTCGGGGGGATGGGGCTTCCCCGGGAGTCGCGGGGCGCCCAGAGAACGGCCCGCGACGGGCTGAAAAGCCGCATGGGAGGCGAATGGCGGCCTTTGGGCGAGAATTGGACGGCCACGCGTGGCCGCAATCAGGGTCGAAGGCGGCCCGCGACGGGCAGAAAAGCCTCATGGGAGGC
>JAZQOP010000281.1:0-3525 GCA_045627965.1 Kiritimatiellia bacterium
AAGGGTGACGAACTTGCCGTCGAGGGAGGCGTCGACGTCGGCGAGGGGGGTGGTCTTGGGGGGCGTGGCGGCGGCGCGTTCGGCGGCGGAGACGGGAGCCTTGGCGGCGGCCTCGTCGCCGGCGACGGGGTCGAGGGCGAAGGAGTCCTCGGCGAGGGAGCGGACGCGCGCGGTGACGCCGTCGGCATTGGCGTTGAGCTGGGCGACGAAGCTGATGCGGTCGCCGCGGTGCGGGACGAGGCCCTTTTCCTCCATTTCCTTGCGGGTGGAGTCGTCGATGAAGACCATCAGGACGCCGGTGCCGTCGTCGACGCGGAAGTTCATGCCGTTGCCGGAGCGGTTGAGCTTGGCGTCGGCGGGGACGACGCCCTCGATGCGGACGTTGCCGAAGTTCATGGTGGATTCGATGTCGGCGATGTGGACAGTGGCGACCTCGTGCGAGCGGGCCATGAGGTAGAGCAGGAAGAGCCCGACCGTGGCCAGGAAGATGGCGGCCCAGCGGACGGCGACCAGGGAGAGGCGCTTTTCGACCTTGGCTCCGCAGTAGGGGCACTTGACGACGGCGCCGACGAAGCGGCCGCACGCCGGGCAGTTCATCTCGTCCGACTGGGTCTCGTGGCCGGGAAGCGGGGCGGCAGGGGCGGCGGCGGGCGCCTTTGGAATGTCCGTGGGGGCGTTGCTGGATTTCTTCTTGGACATGGCGGACTCGCTTTCTGCGCGCCGTGCGGCACGCTCTAAGGTGTAGAGATGAGGGGGCGCATTCACGCCCGTCGAGAATTGTAGCGGGGGCGGTGTGCGGCCAACAAGGAAAAACGCGTGCGCGCGAGTGGAACGGTTTACCTCGGCAAGAAGGGGCCTGTCGGAGGGGCGTGGAAAAAAGTTGAAAAAAGTTCTTGCAAAGGGGGGGCATGGAGAGCATAGTTCGCGCGTCGCACGACGGTAGTGGAGGCGTAGCTCAGTTGGAAGAGCAGCTGACTCTTAATCAGCGGGTCGTGGGTTCGAGCCCCTCCGCCTCTACCATTTACTTTTCCCGCTTTTTCCTAGTGAAAAGCGGGTTTTTTGTTGCCTGAAGGGGGCGGATTCGCGGCGGGGAGGATGGGCTTTTGTCGCTTTTTGTCGCTTGCTGGACAAAATGCTGGTTTGCTTGATACGTTCGGGCCGCATGAGAAGGTTCAAGACAAGCGAGTACAGGTTGAAGTCCGGCGGCGAGACGTTCCGCGCCAGGTGGTTCGTCGGCAGGACGTGGCACAGCAAGACGTTCCAGACGGCGGCGGACCGGCTGTCGTGGATCCGCGAGCAGCTGCGGGAGGACCGTGCGCGAGAGGCGGTGCAGCGGACGGCGCGGACGGCCGGGGAGTACGTCGCCAGGTTCTCGAGGCTTCCGGAGGATGTGCAGTCGGCGCTGCTGGCCCAGTGGGACGACATCCGGAATGCCGGCGGGAAGGCTTCGGACATCCGCAGCGCCGGCGAGGACCATGTCGGGCGCATGGGCGGAGGGGTGACGGTCGCGGAGGCGGTGGAGGGGCATCTGCGTGCGCTGGACGGCACCCGCAGCTCCAGGACGGTCTACGAGCGGAGGCGATACCTGGCGGAGATTGTCCGCGAGCGTGGCGGCGAGCACCTTTGCGCGCTGACGCGGGCGGTGTGCATCGAATGGATCAACCGCGGGACCGTGTCGACGGTCTCCCACCGGCACGCGGCGCTGTCGGCGTTCCTGGCGTGGGCGGCGCGGATGGACATGGTCAAGGCGTCGCCGATTGCGGGGCTGCCGAAGCCGGCGGCCTCGAGGGCGGAGGAGGTGGCCATCTTCTCGGCTGCGGAGGCGGAGACGGTCATGCGCACGGTCGTGCGCGTGGCTCCGCGGCTGGTGCCGTACGCGGCCATCGGGCTGTTCGCCGGCCTGCGGCCGGACAAGGAGCTGCGGCGTCTCGAGGCGCGGGACGTGGACCTTGAGGGCGGCGCCATCTACATCCGAAGGAAGAACGCGAAGACGGGGCAGGCGCGGATGGTGCCGATTGCGGGGAACCTGAAGGCCTGGCTGGCCGCCTATCCCATCGACGTCGCCGTGTGGTGGTCGCGGTCGGCGTGGCGGAGGGTCCAGGCGGAGACGGGGCTGGAATTCGCGCACGACGTGATGCGGCACACGCGGGCGTCGTTCCGCCTGGCGGAGACGATGGACGCGGTTCGGACGGCGGAGGAGATGGGGCACGACGTCGCCGTGCTGCGGAGCAACTACGCGAACCGGCGGATCCCGCCGGCGGAGGTCGGGAGGTTCTGGGGAATCAGGCCGTAGCCATCCGGCCACTTCCGAACCATCCGGCCACTTTATTTAGATTATCGGACGGCAGCAATGGAGGAAATCTTCCGATCCCTTGGGGCCGTCGACTTCGGTTCCTGTTTCGGGGCGATCTGGATGGGGGGCTGCGTGCCGGCGTAGCGGATCATGAAGTTGAACAGGACCTCTCCGCGGAATTTTGTGATCCCGTCGACGAGCATCCTGTCTGACGGATCCTGCTGTGCGAGGGCGGAAAGCTTTTCGAGTTCGCGACCGACGGACATGACGTGTTGCTTGATCCTCAAGGCAACGTCAAGCGACTCGTTGTCGAGCATGATGTTCATGGTGTATCCGATTCCTGCGAGGTAGGCCTTGATGTCGGCCATGCGCAGGGATGAGTCGTCGCCGGACTCCATCCGGCAGATCTTGGCGGCGGACAGGCCGGAACGCCTGGCCAGTTCCCGCTGGGAATAACCGGCGTCATGCCGGGCGTCGATCATGGATTGGACGAGCGCGCTTTCGGCGCGGATGCAACCGAGCGCCTGCTTGACTTCGGCCGGGTTGTCGGCGATTTCGTCGATGATGGAATCGATTTGCTTGTTCGTGTTCATTGTGCCCTTCCTTTTAGCTCATCCGCCTTTTCGTGGCATGCCTGGATGTCTTTTTGTTGCGTATTCTTGTCGCCTATGGTCAGGAGGAACATGGTCTTGGACGTTTCGTCCGGGTAGACGTAGAGACGCATCTCGCATGGGCTTTTCACGCTCGATTGGCCTATCCTGTAGACCCCATTCCCTTCGGAACGGAAGAAGTTGAACGAGAAGCCGCCGATCTTGCGGCCAGTGTTCAATTCGTCAAGTACCTTTCCAAGGTTCAGCATGCAGGATGCAAATTCGGCAGGATGGTTCCTTCCCATCTGCTTGCATTGCTTTTTCGGGGACCACATGCGTGTGTCCGGAATCCATTCCTGCGCCATCTCTCCTCTCCGCCGTTTCGGTTTTTGGTATGTTCAGCGTGTTGTGTTTCAATTTCCGCAACGCAACGAGACTAAACGTTCCATTATTCGCTTGCAAGGAAATTTTTAGGAGAACCCAGCCACCAGGGGCGGGAGGCAAGGGAATTCGAGGGGGGTCAGCGGCGGGAGAGGGACTCGATGACGCGCTGCTGGCTCTCGATGATTGCCAGAAGGCGGCCGACGTCGGCGGAGGACGGAGGAGCGGAGTGCACGGTCGCGCGGGCGTTCCCCGTCGCCG
>JAZQOP010000282.1:0-3192 GCA_045627965.1 Kiritimatiellia bacterium
GGGGGGGGCGGACGGCGGGGTGCGGAAACCGGGTTCCATCGCGCGTCCCGCTGAGCGCTAAGCCCAGGCCGAAGGCGCAGGGCGACCGCGAAACGGGAGCTTTCCCGCGGGAAAGAAACGAGCCGGCAACGCGAGGCGGAGGGTTCCAAAATGTGCGGAAACAGGGTTCCAATGAATGGAAACGTGTTTTGGGCAAAAAAACGCTTGCCAGAGGGGGGGGCGAGGAGTATGGTCACGCGACTCAATTCTCCAGGAGGATGTAATCATGGCTAGTTTTTGCGAAATTTGCGGCAAGGGTCCGACGAGCGGCTCGAGCATCGTGCGCCACGGTCTTTGCAAGAAGAAGGGCGGCATCGGCCTGCATACGACGGCGGTGACGAAGCGCACGTTCAAGCCGAACCTGCAGAAGGTCCGCGCGGTGGTGGACGGTGGCGTGAAGTCGCTGACGGTCTGCACGGCGTGCCTGAAGGCCGGCAAGGTCCAGAAGCCGTAGAGCGGCGGAAGTCCCTTCAAGCCAACGGAACCCCGCCGCGCATCGCGTGCGACGGGGTTTCTTGCGTTTCATGCGGCCGCAGGCGGCCGGACGGAAGAACCAAGGAGCCGAGATGAGCAAGGATGTCACGAAGAAGGGCGAGGGGAAGAAGGCGTCGAAGGCGAAGGCGTCGAAGGCGGCGGAGGTGGCTCGCCTGGAGCTGGGGGGGAAGACGTACGAGATTCCGGTGCTGCGCGGGACGATGGGGGCGCCGGCGCTGGACCTGCGGAACTTCAAGGCGGAGACGGGGTGCCTGCTGTTCGACCCGTCGCTGGCGTCGTCGGCGATCACGCGGTCGGCGATCACGTATGTGGACGGGGAGAAGGGGGTGCTGCTGCTGCGGGGCTACCCGATCGAGGAGCTGACGGAGAAGTGCTCGTTCGTGGAGGTGGCGTACCTGCTGGTGCACGGGGCGCTGCCGAACCTGGAGCAGAAGCGGCGGTTCTCGGCGCTGCTGAACGGCCATTCGATGCTCCACGAGGACATGCGGTCGTTCTTCGGGAACTACCCGGAGGGGTCGCACCCGATGGCGGTGCTGTCGGCGATGGTCGTGTCGCTGTCGTCGTTCTACCGCGAGATGCCGCTGGACGGCGCGGGCGAGGAGATCGACATGACGGTGACGCGGCTGCTGTCGAAGCTGCGCACGATCGCGGCGTTCGCCTACAAGAAGTCGATCGGCGAGCCGTACGTGTATCCGAGCCACAAGTATTCGTATTGCGAGAATTTCCTGAACATGATGTTCAGCTCGCCGGTGTCGCTCTACAAGGCGTCGAAGGACGACGTGGCGGCGATGAACAAGCTGCTGATCCTGCATGCGGACCACGAGCAGAACGCGTCGACGACGGCGGTGCGGATCGTGGGGTCGACGGAGGCGAACCTCTACGCGGCGGTCTCGGCCGGCATCTGCGCGCTGTGGGGGCACCTGCACGGCGGGGCGAACCAGGCGGTGATCGAGATGCTCGAGCTGGCGCTGAAGAACGGCTGGAGCGCGAAGTCGCTGATTGCGCGGGCGAAGGACAAGTCGGACCCGATGCGCCTGATGGGCTTCGGGCACCGGATCTACAAGACCTACGACCCACGCGCGAAGATCGCCAAGGAAATCTGCGCGCAGGTCTTCAGGCGCAAGAAGCTCGACGACCCGCTGTTCGATTTTGCGCGGGAGCTGGAGGCGGCGGCGCTGGCCGACCCCTACTTCCAGGACCGGCACCTGTATCCGAACGTCGATTTCTACACGGGGCTGATCTACCGGGCAATGGGGTTCCCGCGCGAGATGCTGACGGTCCTGTTCGCCCTGGGCCGGCTCCCGGGCTGGATCGCGCACTGGCTGGAGCGCCGGCAGGATCCCGAGCAGCGGATCATGCGCCCGCGGCAGATCTACGACGGGCCGGAGAAGTCGCGGCTGGTGCCGCTGGCGGAACGCTAGGCCGCAGGACGGCGGACGGCAAGGCGAGGGCGAGGCGAACCGATGGCGATCTTGCGCAAGTCGGCGCTGCTGCCCGGGATCCGCAACGGGGATTCCGCGCGCGAGCTGCTGTTCTTCCAGCTGCACCTGGCGCGGGACGTGGCGCGGGCGCGCCCGGATTTTGCGCCGGGCCTGATGCTCTATGGCAATTTGCTGACGGAGGCCGGGCGGCACGCCGAGGCGCTGGAGTCCGACCGGAAGCTCGTCGAGGCCGATCCCGCCGATCCCGCGGCCTGGTACAACCTGGGCTGCTCGCTTTCCTTGACGGGCCAGGCGGAGGAGGCGCTCGATACCCTGGAGCACGCGATCGACCTGGGCTTCGACGACGACGCCTTGATGGAGCGCGACAAGGATTTGGAGGCGCTGCGGGCGCTGCCGCGCTTCCGGAAGCTGCTGGGGCGCCTGCAGGGCGAGCAGCGCGAGGATTGACGGGCCGGCGCGGGGAGGGGGGCTAGGCGGCGGGGCTAGGCCTGGGGGCGGGAGCGGAGGCGGGGGTCGAGGGCGTCGCGGAGGGCGTCGCCGAGGAGGTTGAAGGCGAGGACGACGAGGAAGATGGCCAGGGTGACGGCGGCCAGTTCCCACCAGACGCCCTGCCAGAGGCGCAGGCGCGCGGAGGAGAGCATGGTGCCCCAGGAGGGTTCGTCCTGGACGCCGATGCCCAGGAAGGACAGGAAGACCTCTGTGCCGATGGCCGCCGGGAAGCGCAGGGTGAAGGATACGAGGGCGACGTGGGCGACGTTCGGCAGGATGTGGCGGAAGAGGATGCGCGGGCCGGAAAAGCCCAGGGCGCGGGCGGCCAGGGCGTATCCGAAGGAGCGGTGGCGGATGGTCTCGGCGCGGATGAGCCGGCAGGTCGAGGTCCAGGTCGTCAGGCCCAGCGCGACAAAGACGCCGAAGAGCCCCTTGCCGACGACCATGGCGATGGCCAGCACGAACAGGAGGCCCGGGATGGCGGAGAAGGTGGTGCAGAGCCAGACGACGGCTTCGTCGATCCATTTGCCGCAGTATCCGGCGATGGCGCCGAGGAGGAGGCCGAGCGGGATGGCGATGAGCGAGGAGACGATGCCGACAAGGAACGAGATGCGCGCCCCTTGCAAAAGGCGCAGGAAGACGTCGCGCCCCAGGCCGTCGGTGCCGCAGGGATGGGCGGCGGAGGGGGGGAGGTAGGCGGCGGCAAGGTCCTGGACCTGCCAGGGGG
>JAZQOP010000283.1:0-1885 GCA_045627965.1 Kiritimatiellia bacterium
AAGAACCGACAAGAAAATGAAAACCTGGACCGACGACGTCGAAACGACCATCACCCTCTTCCTCGCCGACATCGACGCCCGCATGGCCCGCGCCGGCCGCACCGAAGCCGAACGCCGCGAAGTCCGCGTCGGCCTCCGCGAACAGCTCGAGGCCCAGCTCGGCGAAGACCCCGCCCCCGCCGACGTCGAGCGCCTCCTGACCACCCTCGACCCCGCCGACGCCTACGGCCCTGCCGCCCCCGCCCCCCGCCGTCCCGCCGGCGGCTGCCTCGGGCCCTGCGCCGGGCTCCTCCTTGCCGCCGCCCTCCTCCTGGGCCTCGCGCTCCTCCTCGCCGGGCGGATCCTCTGGCGGCAGCACCGCCAGATCCGCGACCTCGAAGCCGCCCTCCAGGCCGTCCAGGACGCCACGGACCCCGGCCAGCCCTCCCTCGCCCATCCCCGGCACCTCCTGGCCCTCCGCGGCATCGAGCAGGTCGACTTCACCGGCGACCACGAAGTCCACCTCCGCCTGCGCTTCAACACGGCCCCCGACCTCGCCAGCCTCAAGGAAAAGCTGCACTTCCAGCACATCGACCCCGACGGCGCCCTTGTCACCAACCGCTGGACCCTCGTCGGGCGCAACCCCGGCGGGCACGTCGTCGTCGCGACCGACCCCGTCCTGGGGACGCAGCTCCAATACGACATCGACGAAGGCCTCCTCGCCGCCAACGCGGACGCCGGCGGCGGACGCGCAAGCGACGGCGGGAGCGAAGCCGACGGCGACGGAGACGGCGCCCCGGCCTTCGAGCCCTCCGACCGTCCCTTCGGCGGGCGGATCGACATCGAGGACAACCTCGCCCTGCGCCGGCTCGAAGCCACATCCCCGTTCATGGAAGACCCCGCCCTCGTCATCTGCTTCAACCAGCGCATCAACGCCGAAGACCTGCGCGGGCACATCGACATCGCCCCCCCCGTCGACTGGTGGCCCGACGACACGGACGTCATCGGCTGGTGGGAAGGCATCGCCATCCGCGGCAAGTTCACGCCCGGCGCCGTCTACACCGTCACCCTCCGCAAAGGCCTCCGCACGAGCTGCGACGGCGGCGGGAGCTCCCTGGCGCAGGACATCGTGCGCCGGGTCCAGATCCCCGACATGCAGGCCGGCGTCGAAATCACGGCCCCCGGGCGGGCCCTGTCGCCGGAAGGCCGGCTGCACATCCCCATCGCCGGCGTGCGCGTCGACCGGGTCCGGGCCAGGCTCCACCGCGTCTACGAGAGCGTCCTGCCCGAACTCGTCCGCCGGGGCGAGCGCCACCCCGACTCCGACCTGCTGGAGGCCCCCCGCACCGCCACCTTCGAGCTCCCCGCGCCGTCCGCCGGCGCGAAGAAGGCCGACGCCTGGCGGCGCACCGGCGAGATCGACCTGCGCGCCCTCGCCGGCGAAGAGCACCCCTGCGGCGCCTACTACCTCAAAATCGACGCCCGGGGCGACGCCGACGAAAACGGCCCCCGCACGCGGCGCGCCAAGCGGAGCGACGAGCGCCTGCTGCTCGTAAGCGACCTGGCCCTCCACGCCCGCCTGTCCGTCGCCGCGCACGAAGTCCTGGCGTGGGTCAACACCCTGCGCGACGCGGCGTCGGCGCCGGAGATCGCCGTCACCCTCTGGAGCGCCTCCCGCCAGGTGCTGGCGCGCGGCACGACCGGGCCCGACGGGCTCGTCCGGCTGGCCTGGACGCCCCCCCCCGTGCCGTCGGCCGGCGACGCCCCCGCGCTCCTCACCGCGCGGAACCCCGCGAACGGCGACCTCACCTACCTCGACCTCGGCGACCCCCTGCCCGCGCCCGACGCCTACGACGACGTCCCCGACGCCACCTACCTCGCCGACGGCGCCGACAGCCGCGCCGCC
>JAZQOP010000284.1:0-21018 GCA_045627965.1 Kiritimatiellia bacterium
CCGTCCCCCAGCACCCAGTTCAGCGGCCCCCCTCCGATCGACGGCGCCACCACGAACAACGGGAGGCGCCCCGCCGTCTCCGACAGGTAGATTTTCGACCGCGCATGCACCGCCCACAGGCGATAGCGGCGGCGCCGGATCGCATCGCCGACCAGGCCTGGACCGTTGTTTTCCATCCCCCAACCCTACCCCACGCCGCACCCGCTGTCCAACCGAAAACCGCCCCGCACCTGCCGCCCCGCACCCGCGCCGTCGGCCCCGGCGCCTCACTTTTCCCTTTCCACCGCCTTCGCCGTGGGAGTAGAGTTTCCCACGTCGCCCGTTCCATTGAACCACGCCATTCCCGGGAGTCCCGCATGATCCGCAACATCCTCGCCGCCATCGATGGTTCCGCCCCCGCCGACGAAGCCCGCCGCTACGCCGTCCGCCTCGCCCTTCGCCTCAACGCGCGCCTCCACCTCGCCCATATCGTCGATGCGCGCCTCTTCGACCTCGCCTACCTCGCCGCCCCCGCCGTCCACGCCCCCACCCAGCTCTGCGTCGCCCCCGCGCCATCCCTCCAGAACGCCCTTTCCGAACGTGGCCGCGCCACCCTCGCCGATGCCGTCCGCCGCTGCGAAGCCGAAGGCCTGGCCGCCCCGTCCGACGCCCTCCTCATCGGCAATCCCGCCCAGGTCCTCGCCGACATCCAGGGCCGGGCCGAGCTCGTCGTCATCGGCCGCCAGGGCGAGCACGCCCCGCAGTCCCCCGGCATGACCGGCTCCACCGCCGACCGCTTCGTACGCCGCGCCTGCCGCCCCGTCCTCGTCGTCCCCGGCCCCGCCGAGCTGCCCGACCGCATCGTCATCCCCGTCGACGGCTCCGAGCACGCCTTCCGCGCCCTCCACGAGGCCGCCGAGCTCGCCAACGCCCTGGCCGTGCCCCTCGTCATCCTGTCCGTCGCCGAACATCCCGACGACCGCAAGCGCGCCGAGGCCCTCGCCACCGAGGCCCATTCCCTCGTCCGCGCCCACGATTGCGCCGCTGCGACCCTGGTCGCCGAGGGCGCCCCCGCCACGCGCATCCTCGAGACCGCCGCGCAAACCCCGTCCCCCCTCATCGTGACCGCCGTCCACGGGCATGGCTGGATCTACGACCGGCTCATCGGCTCCACCGCCGCCCAGGTCCTCGCCTCCGCCCCGTCCCCCGTCCTCTTCGTCCGCTAGCCCGCCCGCGCCGCGTCAGCCGCCCAGCGGCATCGACCACGCCCGCACGCCGGACCGCTTCGCCCAGGCGGCATGGTGCGTCACCACCAGCATCGGCAGCCCGTCGGCGTTCAGCGACTGGAACAAATCCATGATCCCCGCCGCGTTGGCGGGGTCGAGGTTCCCCGTCGGCGCGTCGGCCGGCAGGAGCGACGTCATCGGGGGCTTCGCGGCATGGGAGCCCCCGAAGGCCGCAGCGTCTCCTGAGAGGTCGCCGTACATGCAGGCATCCGAAGCGTCGTCGAGCTCCCCGAGGCCGACGCGCTGGACATCGCCACAGACCTGCCTGTCTTCATCATGCCGCCTTCCGGCCGCTATTCCGCGACCGTGATCTCGTAGAGGTGCGGCGGCACCCCTCCCTCGTCCTCAAAGTGCAGCCACAGGTACTGGAACGTCGCCGGCAGGTCGCCCTCCGTCCCGATGGGCGTCCAGTCCGAGGCATCCTCGCTGACGTAGAGCCACATCTCCTCGGCCGAGACGACATCCTCTGCCACTTCGATGTCCAGGGCCGTGACCGCCTCCCCGTAGGTCACGAACAGGTCCCAGTCCGTCGCCGTGCCGGCAGGCATCCAGCCGGTCTCGGCGGCGCCGTCGAACAAGGCGAGGGCGGGCCCGGACTCGTCGGGCGCAAGCTCGCCGCCGACCTTGACCGTGATGTCGTAGGGGGCGCGCAGCCACTGCGCATAGAACGTGTAGCTCGCCGCCGTGCCGTTCCAGACGCGGGCGCCCGTTCCGTCCGCGTTCCAGTACTTCGCGCCGCCCTCAGCCTTGTTGAAGATACCCAGCAGGGCGTAGCCTTCGCGGGTCGGCACGCCGATCCGGCGCGGCATGACGCCGTTCGTCACAATCACCTTCGAGGTGCCGCTCGGCCCGCCGCCGGCCTTGTTGATCGTAACGGTGCTGACCCGGGCCCAGTGCGCATAGAACGTGTAGCTCGCCGCCTTGCCGTTCCAGACGCGGGCGCCCGTCCCGTCCGCATTCCAGTACTTCGCGCCGCCCTCAGCCTTGTTGAAGATACCCAGCAGGGCGTAGCCTTCGCGGGTCGGCACGCCGATCCGGCGCGGCATGACACCGTTCGTCACAATCACCTTCGAGGTGCCGCTCGTCCCGCCGGCCTTGTTGATCGTGACGGTGCTGACCCGGGCCCACTGCGCGTAGAGCGTATAGGTCTTGCGATCGCTCCACCAGGTCACCTGCGACGTCATCGAGGCGTCATAGTACATCCTCCCGCCGTTTGTCGCGTCGAAATAGCCGCTGAACATGTAGCCCCTGCGCGTCGGCGCCGACGCCGGAGGCAACGCCTTGCCGTAGGTCGCCGTCACGGTCTTCGTCCCGCCCGTGCCGCCGGTCGGGTCGAGGGTGATCTTCGTCGAGTATTTCGGACAGCCCGAGACCGTGAACGTCACGAACGAGGTGAGACCGCCCGTCGAGTGGGTGAGCCGGTAGTCGCCGTTCTTCTTCGGGAGCGTCACGTTCAGCTCTCCATCGTCCTCCAGATCATCAGCCCCGTCGAACACGCCCGTCGCGTCCGTCGTCTCGTTCGTCCAGCCGAGCGCGACATTCGCCTTCGCCGCCGTACCCCACGCGGTGTCGCTGTAGCTGACGCCCTCAATCCGCACCGCGCTGTCAAGCGCGATCTCCTCGCGCAGGTCACACGCAAACGCCTCGGAGGTCGAGGTCGCCGTCGCGGACGTCGAAGAACCTGCGGACGCCGCAGTCCGGCACAGGCGGAAGCCGGCGCCTACGCTGATTCCGTCACTGTCGGAATAGCCGCTGGCCCGAACCGACGGACGAGAGACGGTAGCCGCTTTTGCGAAATATCCGCCGCGGAGAGAGCGCATATAGGAATCGCCATCGGCTTCCGGGGTCTCCACGTCATCCCAGGACGTCTTGTCCTCATTATAGACATCCAGACAGAATTCATAGACGTTCCCCGCCGTGTCGTAGAGTCCCCACAGATTCGGCCTCAGCAGACCGACGGACTTCACGCCAGCCGGATTGTTATTCTTCGCGAACCACATGAAGTTGGTCGTATTCCCCCACGGTGCGGCAGAGCTGTTATACACTCCGGCGACCGCACTGCCGTCTTCGCCGAGGTACGAACCGTATTCCGCCGTCGAACCCGCGCGCGCCGCAATCTCCCACTGGATTTCCGTCGGCAAATCGAAGCCCGCAACGCCCGTCTTCGCCGCCAGAATGCCCATGAACGATTCCGCAGCCACGGGATCGGTCGGCTCGATGTCCCAAGAGTCGTCTCCGCCGCGAATCATGTTGTACGAGATGCAATTCTTCGGGATCGTCGCATCAGATGGCGCTTCGACGCCCATCACGCGATCATATTGGGCCACCGTCGTCTCGAAAAGCCCGATGAAGTAGTCCTTCGCCGGCGTCATCGTCCCGGAAATGGGAGTCGATGTCACATCGGCGCTCATCCTCGGCTCGCACGGGTACGCCGTTCCCGCCGGAATCTTCTTCAAGACCAGCTTGCCGGTCTTGTATTCGTCGGTGTTGTATTTCTCAATCGCCGAGGCGACGTCCATGTCCTCATAGGAGACGGCGAACCGTCCGTTGCCATCCGACGAAAGGTCGATGACCATGTAGTCGCCGTCGGTCTTCGGCTTCTCCGCCGTCACCTTGATCACCGCGTTCTCCGCGTTAAAGTCCGCAAGTCCCGCCGCCACGAAGTCGGCCTTCGCGTTCCAAACGAACGTGACGCCGTTCGTCGCGCCGCCCGCATCATCAAGATCGATGAGCGTCCTGCCCGTGAGATTCCTCGCCTCGCAGACGGTGACGCCGTTCGTCATGAGCGCGGCGGCCAGCTGCACTACGCCCGTGCCCGTCAGGTCGCAGGTGATGTCAATCTTGCCGTCCCACGGCCAATGCGTCACCGTCTGGATGTTCCTGACCGCGAGCGGATAGGCCGTCAGCGTGACGCCCGTCGCGCCATACCAGTTGCCGGACTTGTCGGGCAGTTCGCCCTGCCAGTTGTCGGGCAGCGTCAGCGCGATTTCGCCGTCTCCGACGCCTTGGAAAGCGCCGGACGCGACGCCAGCGACGCCGTTCGAGGCGACATTGATCGCCGTAATGCCGCCCTTCACGTCGGTCGGAATCGCCGAGAGATCCGTAATCGTGCCCTTGCCGCCGATGACCAGCTCCGTGCCGTTCGTCCACGCCTCGACCTCATGGGGCGACGGCGTCTCGCCGTCGTTGCCGATGACCCACGGATTGTCCGCTGAGCCCTTGGCCACCTCGACAATCCGGTAGAGATCGCCCGCGACCGTCTCCTTCATGTAACGCCTCGGCATCGGCTCGACGACCGTGCCGCCGAGGAAGCCCGCGCCAGCTGCATACTCGAACTTCGCGCCGTCCTCGACCGTCAGCGTCTTGCTGTCCGCGACCGTGTTCGTACCGAGGATGAGATAGGTCTTGTCCGCCTCAAACGCCGTGTTCTCCGTGATGTTCGAGCCGTCGAAGACCACCCAGTCCGCGCCGATCTTCCAGAACGCGGCGGAATAGGAGATCGCATCCGTCTCCTCGCCCGCCGTGAGCCTCATCGCATAGCGGCCCGGCTCGAGCGAGGCGGTCTGCCAGAGATCGTTGCTCGCGCAGGTGTACTGCCGCGGACCGTTCTCGCCCTCGATGATGACCGTCGCCGTCGCCGCCGCGCCCCACGCGGGGTCGATGACAAGCGTCTCGACGTCCTTTGCCACGCGGTCGCCGACCGTCAAGTCGAGCGAACCCGCCGCGGACTTCGCAGAAATCACCGGTGTAACGGCGGCATCGCGCACAGGACGAACAGACTGACCGTAGTAGCGGTAGTAGCAGCTCCAGCAGAATTCGTCCGAATTGAAGCTCGGGCCCCACGCGCGGATGGAATCGTCCGAATTCGGCGTAGAGGACCAGTAAAAACCAAGCAAGCCGGCATCGTTGAGGGAAGACTCGTAGCCCCAGCCGGCGGCAGGGAGGAAAATGCTGTTGGCCGAATAATCGCCCTTGCCCTTGACGATCGTCCCCTTTATGCCCGTTTCGTTCCGATTGTCCGTCCACTCCACTTCACAGTTGGCAACCAGACAGTCAAGCTCCGCCTTCGTCATCATCCGCCACGGTGCGCCGAGATGCGCCGTCGCCGCGTCGTGCTCCGCAATGAGATTGCCGTCCTCGCCAGTCCAACCTTCTGACTTCAACGCGGCGAGATCCTTTTTGTAGGTCTGTTTCGCCGTCGCGTCAGAAGAACTGAACTGGATCGGCGTCGTGCCGTCCTTCACGGACAACCACTTTTTGTCGGCATTGACAGCAGCGTTGTTGTTCGTGTATCCGACGGTATCGCCCCACCAGAAGTAGAAGCCGTACTCCTCCGGCCTCGTCGCGCCGACGTTGCACTGGGCGAAGTACGGGCCGCCTGCCCAAAGCTGAACGGGACCGGTGTTGTCCTCCTCAAACGCCACCTCGACCGTGACGTCGTCGCTCTTGAAGTTCGCCGCGAGACCCGCCGCGTCCGCGTCCCAGACGAGGTTCGTCGTGAGAACTCCGTCTTCGGGAATCGTGACCGCCGCCGTGAAGTTCGCAAGCGTCGTCTCGCCGTCAGAAACCGTGACCACGACGTTCGTCGCGCCCTCGGGTCCCGTCAGGCCAAAGCCGATGTCCACCAGCCCGTTCCACGGATAGCGCTGCTGGAACTTCACGTTCTTGACCGTGAGCGCACGCGCCGCCTCATAGACCTGTTCGCCCTCGAACCAGGTCGAGACGACCTTGGTCTTGTGGATGTCGGTCGTCGCGCATTCGAACACGTCCTGGTCGGCGAGCACGAAGTCAGCCCACTTGCCGACCGCGATGCTGCCGCGCTCCTTCTCGAGCCCCAGCTGCCACGCGCCGTTGATGGTCAGCGCCTCAAATACCTGCTCGACCGTGACGAGTTCGTTCGTGTCGTACGGCGGAAGCTTTTCGTCCTCCGGAAGATCCGGACGCTGCCCGGTCAAGGCGACTTCCATGAGGCCGAACGGATCCTGCGGACAGGGTTCGTTCGCCGGATAGTCCGAATGGCTGGAGACCTTGACGCCGGCATCGAAGAAGGACTTGATCGGATAGGCATGCTCGATGTAGTCCTTTTCCAGGAAAATCTCCATCAACTCGGCTTCCTTGCCGGCCACATGCCAGGTGAAGCCGGCGCTGCAGGCGATGTTGTTCGCGGCCATGCGCTCAAAGTCATTGACCTCATTCGTGCTCACGTTGCGCAAGTGCACGAGGCAGTTGCGGTGCGTTCCGTCCCCACCCATGATGTAGGCGGTCACCGTGTCCCGGATGGCGGCATCGCCCATCGTGTGGACATGCACGGTCAGATCCTTGGCGTTGCACGCCCGGGTGATGTCCGCGAGACGGTTCGTGGACCAGAAGCTCCGGTAATACTCTTGGTCGTCCTTGTAGGGCTTGAGCATCGCCCCGGTCTTGGTCTCCACGACACCGTCCATGAAGATCTTCAGGTATTTCGGCTGGACGTGATCCGTCGCGTACGTCTCATTGAGCGCGTCAAGGTAGTCGATCTGATTGCTCATCTCCGCGTCCGACATCCACGGCTCGACTTCGTAGGTCATTGGGAAGACGAGGTTGAGCTCGCCGTTCTCGTCCAGACGCTTCGCGGCGGCGTAAAGCTTGTTCGAATGCAGAATGTTGCTCCAACCTTCCAGCGCCGCGGTGTATCCCGTGGACAGCAGAAGGTCCCGCGTCTTACGGATGGAGATTTCCGCCACCTCGTCGTCCATAAGCTCGTCATAGTCGATCCCGCCCATGCGCATCAGGTACCCCATGGCGCGCTCTTCCGCGTATCCCGTGGGATAGTCATTCTCATCCAGCTCCAAGTAGCCGCCGGGAATCTTCTTGACGAGAACACCGCCCTTGCCGTCAATGATGCCACAACGCAGCAGGCATTCCGAGTTGCAGAAGGCGTGATGCCCGCCACTGTCCAGAATCACCATCGATATCTTTTCTCCCTCTCCTTCCCCATTCGTGGCATCATCAAGCTCTTTCAGCGTCGGCGGGTCATCCTCCCCCGCCAAGAGGGTGACGATGTTCCAGCCGAAGCCGAAGAGGGACTTCTTGCCGGCCGCTTTCGCCTCGCCTGCGGCCGCTTTCAGCTTTTGCAGGACCTCCGCCTTGTCATCCTCTGGCGCGAACATGACGCCGCCCTTCATGTTTGCGAGGCCAAATTTCATCGCGTAGTGCGAGTGCCCGTCGGTGCAGCCGGGCATCACCATGCCCTTGCCACGATGGTCGACGACCTTCGTGACGCCGTCCTTGACGAACGCCGCCGCGCCATCCTCGTCGCCGACGTAGACATACTTGCCGTCCTTGATGGCGACGGCCTCGACGACCGCATTCCCCTTCTCGGCGGTGCGGATCGTGCCGTACACCACCGTATCGGCGTAATCTACAGCCGTCGGGACCAGCGTCGGATCTACGGACGCCTCCGACGTCACCTTGTCAATGACGTACGGATTCGTGCCCGAGACGACATATCCTTCGGACGGCACCAGGTAGATCGCGACCTTCGCACCAATCGGCAGTTCGTACGTCGCCGCGCCGAGCATCGAACCGCTCGCCACGATCTCAACGTTTTCCGTCAAGTTGGAAACGACATACGAACCGCCCTGGATGCCGGACGGGAGCGAAACTTTCACCATCGGAACGAGCCAGAAGTCGTAGGTGTGTTCGTAGTCCTCCTGCACAATCATGCGGAACATGCGCTTTTCGATGTCATAGGCGCAGGCGTGTCCGGTGATCCAGGTCTGCGAACGCTCGGCGAGGTTCGTCCGAGCCCGCTCGAAATCGGCAAGGTCGTACGCGGCCGCGTCCAGACCGCTTTGAATCCATTCGTCCAGTTTCGAGCCGTCGCCCCAGTTCCAGGACATGGAATAGAAGTCCTCGTTCCGGATCTCCTCGTCGTATTCGCACCATTCGGAATACCAGAAGTGCGGATTGTCCTTGTCGTACATCTTCGTATACTGCACGCGCCTCATGAGCGCCATCATGTTGTCGAGCGACTGTCCGCAGCCGTCGTAGTTCGCGAGCAGTTCGCCGTAGCGCTCGATGCCCATCGCACAGGGCGTGTAGAGCTTCTTGAGTTCGGCGACGTCGGTCGTTCCGCGAACGAACTTCTCGATTGACCAGAAGTGGTTGCGGCCCCAGCCGGCGGAATCGTCGACGTCCGTCCGCGTCTCGTTGTCCCAGTTGACGTTGAAGTTGGTCATGATATCCTGACGGCGCGCCACGACCTTACCGTTGATGAACTCAATGACGACCGTCTCCTTCGGATCGCTCACCATGAAATGCAGCAGATAGTTGCCGCCGCCCGACCCGAAGACATATCCCTCACGCGCCTTCAGCAGCTCGACCGCATGGGCCGCATTCGTCGCGTAGTCCAGAAGATAGCGCGGAATCTCGACGACGTGCAGCGGCAGCGTGGAGTTCGGATCGGGGTTTTCGAGCGGCAGCGCCCCGCAGTCGAACTGCGGCACCACGTTGCAGTTCACGACGACGCGCTTCTCGTTGACGCCGTCCAGGATCCAGTTCGGAAGCGTCTCGTACGACTCGCGGTAGGTTCCCGCGAGCACGCCGCTCTCGCGCATCGCCGACTGCCGCGCCACGCCGACCGAGGCGAGGCGTCCAACAGACGGCTTCGCCGCGACATGGACGACGAACTCGGGAGAATCCCAGAGGAAGTAGTCCATGTTGCGCCCGTGGAAGTTCCCCTTGCGCACCGACGAGCAGGCCGAGACCATCCCCGTGGTGAAACAGCTGCCGTCCGCGCAGAAGACGTAGTCGTCGTACCAGATCTCGTGCAGATACGGCGCGACGTGGCGAAGCCCGTGCCAGAACGCCGTCGCATCGCCCGTGCGGAGCTTCTCCGCGCGGTACGCCAGGAAGTCCGGCTCGAGCAGTTCGCGCTGCATCCCGTCCGGATCGCTCTCGATCCGCAGCTCTGCGTCCTCGAAATCGCCCTTCCTGCCGATCACGGTCGTCTTGCGGTCGGTCGTGTCGTATTCGGCCCAGTTCTCGCCCGGGTTGCCCGTCTTCGCAAAGCTGACGAACGCGCCGCTAACACGTTCCGCAAGCAACCCCTTGTCGGCGCCGTCGACGTCAAGGTGCGTGTTCTTGAACACGCTCGTCAGCTCGCTCGCATGGCAGGCGCCCACCCACGGCATCGTGATCGACTTCTGCGGACGGCAGAAGTAGTACATGTAGGTCTTGCCGGCGCCGCCGCTCGTACGGACGAGCTCCCCGTGGCGCTCGGCCATGATGATCGAGGGGATCCTGAACGACAGCTCGCTCATGAGCTCCGTGCGTCCCCAGATGTTCGGATAAAGCCCTCCGAGATTGAAGCGGGGATCGAGGTCGAACGGATGCGACGCACCTGGACCTTCGAGGAAGGCGGTGACGTTCGTCTCGTTGCCGACACGCGCGAAGAGCGTCTGCGAGCGGCTGATGGAGTTGCTGACGAAGGTGCAGTGGTAATAGCCGAGCGGATCGTCAAGGGAAAGCGCACCCTCGCGCGAAAAGCCGAACATCAGCGACGCCCAGTAGTTGTTCTCCTCCGAGGTCGTGCCGATCATGACGTCCACGCCCTTGGCGATCGCATTCGTCGCGCTGGCGGCGAAGGGATCGGACGCGACGATGCCGCGCACGTCGTCGCACATCGGACGGTTGTTGAGCCCGGCCACCTTCATGAGCCCCTCGCGCGGATTCAGGTGACGGACCGTGGCGACGGACGGATCGTCGAGCGACGTTTCGAGCGCCGCGACAAGCTCCTCCGTCGAACATGCGAGAAGCTCGTCGATATTCGACTTGCCGGCGGCCTTCATGAGACAGTAGGCCTGGTTGCTGGCCTTGTAGGTCTCGGGCGAATCCGTGAGGTCCAACGTGCCGGACATGACGATCGCGCGCCGGAACAGACCATCGGACCCCTTCGCCTGCAGGAGGCAGCTCACGCTGCCGCCGCCCGCCGACTCGCCGAAGATCGTCACGTTCTCGGGATCGCCGCCGAACTGCGCGATGTTCTCCTGCACCCACCGGAGACCCGCCTGGAGGTCGAGGATGCCGAGGTTCGGCGCCTGATCGTAGTCCTTGTGCTTCTCGGGATCGTACCCGGGCAGTCCGGTCAGGTCAAGGTAGCCGAACGCATTGAGGCGATAGTCGCACGAGACAAGGATGACGTCGGGGTTGTCCCGCACCAGCCGTTCGCCGTCGTAGAGAGGATCGCACATCCCGCCCCAGCCGTACGAGCCGCCGTGGATGTAGAACATGACAGGACGCTTGTCCGTCGGCTCGAACCTGCCGGCGGTCCAGATCGACAGCCGCAGACAGTCCTCGCTGACAGGACCGCACGAGGCGTGTTCGGCTTCACGCGTCTGCGCCGCCGCCGGACCGAAGTGCCGCGCCGAAACAACTGCATCGCTGTCATCCGGCTTCACCGGCGGTTTCCAACGAAGGCCAGTCTCCTTGGTCGGCGGCTTCGCGTACGGGACGCTCTTGAAGGCGACGACGCCGCTCAAGCTGTCGCGAACACCGACGAAAATGCCGTTCTGGCACTTGACGGCGACATCCTCGCCCTGAACCTTGGCCGTCACCTCGATCGTGACGTCGTCCCAGTCAAGATCCGGGTTGTGCTTCTGCCAGTTCCAGACGAGGTGAACCTCCTGCGTCGCGCCGGCCGTTTCGAACGCCTCCAGCACATCCTGCGTATAGGTCTGACCGTTATCCACGCTGATGTCGCCGTCAGTGAAATAGGTAGCGCGGTCCTTCGAATAGGCGGCGACCTCGAAAACGAGATTCGTCCCGCCGACATCGCACTTCACATTGAAGTCGATTTGGGCACGCGGGTCGCCGCCCGACATCTGCACCCATTGGAGATTGCTCACCTCGACCTTCGGCGGCGGCGTATCGCGGACAGCGCGAACAGACAAGCGGTAAGAGTGGTACGTGCCTGCCACGTGGAGCAAGCTGCTGCCGTAGAATTCAAGGCTCCACACGTCGTTGGCATCCTCCTCCTCAGAGGACCAGTAGTTGCCTTCGCCCCCGGCGCCCCTGCGGCCGTCAGAGGTGGAGTCGCTGCCGGCGGCGGGCAAGAAAATGCTCTTGTCTTTATATCCGTCTGTTGCGCCCGTGAAGGTATAGCCCTTCTTAGTGGCGTCCCATGTCCCTGTGCAATAAGAAGTATCGACGAGTTTGTCAAAATCCTCTTTAGTCGGCAGACGCCACCCGTTGCCAAGCTTCGCGACCTCATTGGTCGCGTTGTCAAAGTTGTAGAGTGCGCCGTATTCCGGATGATCCTGAACCTCCGACGTGCCCACGTTGACCGTCGCCCAGTACGGACCGCCTTCCCAGAGCTGTAGCGCCTCCGGCTCCCCGGCGAAGGCCGTGAGCCCCACCACGTTCACCGCGCCGAACACCGCGAGCGCCGCCGTCAGCGCCGCCAGCACCATCTTTTTCACTTCGTGTTTCATTTTGTGTCTCCCGGCAACTCGGATCACCTTTGGAATCGCACGTCCTGTCCGTGACCGCTGTCCCTCTCCCGAACCGCAGGCGGGGTGAGAGGACCATGCGGGTACATCCAGAAACAGCCGAGCTCCGAGTGTACCCCGGGGGGCAAAGGGGGCAAGCAAAAAAAGATTCTTTGGGCCGAACGCTGCAACACCCCGAAAGGGCGGGGCGCATCACGCGCCCGGGGGGAGCGACCAGGCGCGGACGCCGGGGCGCCTCGCCCAGGCGGGATGGTGCGTCACGACAAGCATCGGCAAGCCGTCCGCGTTCAGCTCCTGGAAGAGGTCCATGATCCCCTCCGCGTTGGCGGGGTCGAGGTTCCCCGTCGGCTCGTCGGCCAGCAAGACCGCCGGCGGCAGGACGATCGCCCGGGCGATGGCCACGCGCTGCATCTCGCCCGCCGACAGCACCCCCGCCGGCCGCTGCGCCAGCCCCGCCATGCCCACCCGCCCCAGGGCCGCCATCGCCGCCTCCGAGCGGGACAGCCCGGCCGGCCCTTCCGCATAGCGGAACCGGAAGAGGACATTCTCCAGGACCGAACGCCGCGGCAGCAGATGGAACCGCTGGAACACGAAGCCGATCCTTTCGCCGCGCAACCGCGACCGCGCGACATCCCCCAGGCCCGTCGTCTCGTCCGCGCCCAGCCACACGCGCCCGGCATCGGGGCGATCCATCAGGGCGGCGATGTTCAGCAACGTCGACTTGCCGGAGCCCGACGGCCCCGTCAGCACGCCCAGCTCGCCAGGTCCCAGCGCGAGCGAAACGCCCTTGAGGACTTCGACCCGCGAGCCGTCGGGCCCGGCGAAGGACTTCCAGACCCCCTCCAGGCGGAGAGCGGGGGCCTCGGTCATGGCGTCGGCCCCGGCCGCCGTGCGAACGCCGCCACGCGCTCGGCGGCATTGGAGCGGATGTTCAGGAAATAGAGGGCGAAATCCAAGTCGTGGAAGCTTTCCGGGCCAAAGGCCTGCACCTCCGAGCGCAACTCTTCGCGCCACGGGAAGGCCGTGCAGATGACGGTGCCGTGGAACGGGTTGACGGCGGCGTCGGCCGGGCCGGGGCGGACCAGCGTCCAGGAGCCGTCGGCGGCGGGCATCAGCGAGCCGTAGTTCAGGGAGGCCGGCACAGGCGTCGTCCCGGGGGTCCAGAGCAGCGGGTTGATTGCCACGTTGCCCTCCGCGACGGCAAAGGTATCCATCACGTCCGTGTTGCCGCCGCCCTCGGTGTTCCATGCGACGACCACGCCGACGTCGTCCTGAGCCGCCGCGGCCTTCAGATGCGGATGCATCTCGAAGAACGAACGCGTCACCGGGGCCCCCGCCACATAGGCCGCCACGAAGCGCGCCTGCAGCTCGGGATGCGCGGGGAAATACTCCGCGAGGGCCGCCTTCGCCATTTCCGCGCCCTGGCCATGGCCGGCCAGCAGGAACGGGCGGTGGCCGTCGGCATGGGCGAAATAGCCGTCCAGCGCCGCGAAGACGTCCGCCTTGGCGGGCGACTCCGCCCCCGCGAGCTCCTCGCGCACCTCGGCCGCGGGACGTCCGACCAGGGCGGCGCGGTTCAGCTGGCGCCAGGCCGGCACCCAGACGTCCGCCGCGCCGTCGAAACAGTCCGCCGTGCGGGCGCAGGCCGCCAGCGCCGCCTCCGGGTCGGCGGCGAGATTGCACCAGCGCGGCCCCTCCGCGTCGTCGGCCACCGTCGGCAGGAAGAACAGCACGTCGGCCGCGCATGCCGGCGACGCCGGGCGGCGGATCCAGCCCGCGTCGGCCGCGTAGTCCGGGGCGGCCTCCCGCGCATCCGCGACAGGCGGGGGGGGGGCGTCGTCCCCGGCGTCGGGGGCGCCGGTGCCGCCCCTCCGCCAGGCGTGGCCGCCCCACAGGGCCGCCGTCGCCAAGGCCGCCGTCGCCAGATAGCCGATCCATTTCCGGGTCATCGCCGCCGCCTTCCGCCGCCTAGAGGGGGGTCTGCGCCGCCAGGCCGCGCGACATGTGCGCGTGGCACAGGGCGATCGCGAACGCATCCGTCACGTCGTCCGGCGGACATTCCGCCATCGACAGCATCGACATCACCATCCGGGCCACCTGGTCCTTCGGCGCCTGCCCCCATCCCGCCACGTTCTGCTTGGCCCGCGACGGCGAATACTCGAAAATCGGCACCCCCGCCGCCGCGCATTCGGCGATGCACACCCCGCGCACCTCGCCCAGCACCAGCGCCGTCTTCGGGTTCTTCGCGAAATAGAAGCCCCCTTCGATCGCCGCCGTCTCCGGCCTGTATTCCGCCAGCAGGGCGTCGAGACGCTCCCGGATCCGGCGCAGACATTCCGACGGCCGCTCCTTCGCGGGCACCTTCACGACCTCGCCGTGCAGCGCATTCCCCTTCGTCCCAGCCCAGTCCAGCACGGCCAGCCCCGTGCCGCGCAGCGAGCCGTCGATTCCCAGCACGATCATTCCGACGTTCCCTCCTTCGGCGCCGCCGCACCCGGCCCCCCGGACGCCCGGGGTGCAAAAAGCCGGGCGGAAACGCGTTCCGCCCGGTCCATGCGCAGCCTGCCGCGGCGCGGCAACGGACTACTCCTCCGCCGGCATCGCGTCTTCGGCGATGTCGCCGTTCATGTAGACGTTCTGGACGTCGTCGAGCTCTTCGAGCGCGTCCACCAGGCCGAGAAGCTTTTCGGCCGCCGCCTTGTCCGTGACCGGCACCCAGGTCGTCGGCACCATGTTCACGCCCGACTCCTCGCCCAGCGTGTAGCCCGCCGAGGTGATCTTCTCGGCGACTTCCGCGTAGGCGTTCGGGGCCGTCAAGATTTCGAACTCGCCGCCTTCGTTGCTCATGTCGTCCGCGCCCGCGTCCAGGACCAGCTCCGTCAGCTTGTCCTCGTCGATCCCTTCCGCGTCGATCATGATCTGGCCGCGCCGCTCAAAGTTGCGGAGGACCTGGTTCGAGCCGGCGAGCGTCGCGTTGTGGCGCTGGAGAAGGTGGCGGACCTCCGCGACGGAGCGGTTGCGGTTGTCGGAAAGGCAGGTGATGATCATGCCGACGCCGCCGCCCGCGTAGGCCTCGAACATGATCTCCTCCAGGGCGGCGCCGCCCAGCTCGCCCGTGCCCTTCTTGATGGCGCGCTCGATGTTGTCGGCCGGCATGTTCACCGCCTTGCACTTGCCCAGGATCGTGCGCAACGTGATGTTCGCCCCGGGGTCGCCGCCGCCGGAACGCGCCGAAATCGTCAGTTCCTTCGCCAGCTTGCTGAAGATCTTGCCGCGCTTCGCATCCGTCGCGGCCTTCTTGTGCTTGATCGTTGCCCACTTGCTATGCCCACTCATGTTTCATTCCTTCCGTTGACTGTCCATTGTTGTTCCGCCGCCGCCCCGGGAGGCCGTCGCCGGCCGCCGGGGCGGGGCGCGGGGGGATTCGGACTACTCCTCCTCCTCCTCCTGGCGGTTCTTCGCCGCCTCGGCGATGATCTTCTGCGCGACGTTGCTCGGGACGATCTCGTAGCGCGCGAATTCCATCGTGAAAGAGCCGCGGCCACCCGTCATCGAGCGCAGCTCGGACGAATAGCTGAAGACTTCCGCCTGCGGGACCTCGGCGATGAGGACCTGCATGCCATCCTCGCTCTCCATGCCCAGGATGCGGCCGCGCTTGTGCGTCAGGTCGCCCTGGCAGGAGCCCATGAACTCGTTCGGGATCGTCACGCGCAGAGTCATGATCGGTTCGCGGAGGACCGGCTTGCACTTCATCATGCCGTCCTTGAAGGCGCCGCGCGCAGCGATCTTGAAGGCGATTTCGGAGGAGTCGACATCGTGGTAGGAGCCGTCGTAGACCGTGATCATCGTGTCCTCGACGGGATAGCCCGCCAGGGGGCCGCGCTGCATCGCGTCGAGCAGGCCCTTCTGGATCGCGGGGAGGAAGTTGCGGGGGATCGAGGTGCCGACGATCGCGTCGACGAACCAATCCTCCTTGTCCTCCGGCTTCGGCTCGATGCGGAGGTAGACTTCGCCATACTGCCCGCGGCCGCCGGACTGCTTCTTGTGCTTGTGGTGGCCTTCGCCGCGCGCCGTCACCGTCTCCTTGTAGGCGACCTTCGGCGTCGAGAGCGTCACCTCGACCTTGCTGCGGGCCTTCATGCGTTCCATCGCCACCGCGATCTGCACGTCGCCCACGCCGCTGATGATCAGCTCGTGCGTCTCGTCGTTGCGCTGGACGTGGATCGTCGGATCGTCGTCCGCGACGCGGTGCAGGCCCTGGCCCAGCTTGTCCTCGTCGCCCTGGTTCTTCGGCGTCACCGCGAACGAGCAGACGGGCTTCGGGAAGGTGATTTCGGGCATCTTCGCGGACGAACCTGCCGCGCAAAGCGTGTCATTCAGCCCTGTGGCCTTCAGCTTCGCCAGCGCCACCACGTCGCCCGCCTGGGCCTCCGGCGCCGTATCCTGCGCCTTGCCCTTCAGCAGGTAGACCGTGCCCGTGCGCTCCTTCTGGTCCTTCGACGCGTTGTAGATTTCGCCGTCGGCCTTCAGGGTGCCGCCCCAGATGCGCGCAATGGTCATCTGCCCGACGAACGGGTCGTTGACGTTGCGCCAGACCTGCGCGACGAGCGGGGCGTCGGCGGCCGGGTTCACCTCGTTGCCCTCGGCATCCTTCGCCGGGCGCGCCAGCGGGCTCGGCAACAGCTTCGCGATCCCCGCCAGCAGCTCGTCCAGGCCCAGCGACTGGCGCGGCAGCACGGCGAACACGGGAACGAACAGGCCCTTCGCCACCGAGTCGCGCAGGCCGTTCGACAGCTCGTCCGCCGACAGCGCCTCGCCGCCGAAGAACTTCTCCATCAGCTCGTCCGACGATTCGGCGGCCAGCTCGACCAGCTTCTCCGTGGGGTTCGCCAGGGCATCCTCGACGCCCTTGTTCCCGGCCGTCGGGAGGGTCACCGGCTGGCACTTGTCGCCCCAGTGCTCCTGGATGCTCGCCAGGATGCCTTCGAAATCGGCGTTTTCCTTGTCCAGGCCCGTAATCGCGATGGCGCGCGGCAGGCCCAGGGCCTCGCACTGCTTCCAGGCGCGGATCGTGCCGACCTGGATGCCGCTCGTGGCGTCCACCGTCAACAGCGCCGCGTCCGAGACGCGCGTCGCGGCCACGACCTGCCCGAAGAAGTCCGCATATCCCGGCGTGTCCAGCATCACCAGGCGCAGCGCCTTGCCGCCTTTCGGACGCCACGTCGCGTCGAACGGCTTCGCCCAGATCGAAATCTTGCGCGCCTTCTCCTCGTCCGTCCAGTCCGCCATCGACGTCCCGTCGCCGGGGTTCCCCAGCCGGTCGTTCACGCCCAGCTTGAACAGGAGCGCATCCAGCAGCGTCGTCTTTCCGCTGCCCGTATGGCCTACCAATGCGAAATTGCGAACGTCGGCGATGGGAATGTCTTTCATGGAATCTCTTTCTTCCGGGGGTGGATGGGTATGCGATGCTCCTGCCGGACCCCGCCCTTCTCGGGACGGACCCCGGACCCGAGGAGCATACACGCCTCCCCGCGGCCCCGCAAACAGAAAACCCCCGCCCCCCCCCACTTTTTCCCCATGCCGCCCCCCTCTCTTTTGCGCCTTGCCCCGGCGCCCCGGAACCCGTATGCTTTCCCGCGTTGCCGCGCCATCCGCGCACGCACGCCATCCGACCATCAGAAAGGCAAGGAACACATGGACCCCCAATCCCTCTTCGCAGACCGCATCGGCGGCAAGAACTTCGGCCTCGGCACCGAAATCTACAAGTTCGAGAAGATCAAGCGGGCCAAGCGCGCCGCCAAGGACGCGCACCCGGGCGTCGAAATGCTCGATTTCGGCGTCGGCGAGCCCGACCAGATGGCCCCCGCCCCCATCCGGCGCGCCCTGAAGAAAGCCTGCGACGACCCGGAGAACCGCGGCTATGCCGACAACGGCATCGACTGCTTCAAGGAAGCCGCCGCCCGCTACATGGCCGACTTCTTCGGCGTCCGCGACCTCGACCCGGCCACCGAGATCAACCACACCATCGGCTCCAAGTCCGCCCTGGCGATGCTGCCGCTCTGCTTCGTCAACCCCGGCGACGAGGTCCTGATGACCGTCCCCGGCTATCCCGTGCTCGGCACCCACGCCAAGTATCTCGGCGGCACCGTCACGAAGGTCCCCCTGGAGCGCAAGAACGGCTTCCTGCCCGACCTCGACGCCCTCGAAAAGCGCGACCTGTCCCGCGTCAAGCTCTTCTACGTCAACTATCCGAACAACCCCACCGGCGCGGCCGCCACCCCCGGGTTCTTCGACCGGCTCGTCGACTTCGCCCGCCGCCACGGCATCCTCATCGTCCAGGATGCCGCCTACGCCACGCTCACCTACGGCAAGGACGGCCCGCTTTCCATCCTGTCCCGGCCCGGGGCCAAGGAGGTCGCCATCGAGCTCCACTCCATGAGCAAGTCCTACAACATGACGGGCTGGCGGCTGGGATTCGTCGCCGGCGGCGCCCCCTACGTCAAGGCCCTCGCCGAGGTCAAGGACAACATGGATTCCGGCCAGTTCAAGGCCATCCAGGTCGCCGCCTGCGCCGGCATCGCCGACCGCCGCCTCGCCGACAAGATCTGCCGCCACTACCGCGTCCGCCTCCGCGGCCTCGTCAAGGTCCTCAAGGGCGCCGGCTTCAAGGCCCGCATGCCCGGCGGCACCTTCTACCTCTACGTCCCCGCCCCCAAGGGCACCGCCGACGGCCGTACCTTCGCCACCGCCGAGGACGCCTCGCAATTCCTCATCACCGAGCACTGCATCTCGACCGTGCCGTGGGACGACGTCGGCCATTTCCTGCGCTTCGGCGCCACCTTCGAATCGGCCGGCCCGCGCGACGACGCCCGCGTCCTCGACGAACTCGCCCGGCGCCTCGCCGACGCTCGGCTCGTCTTCTAGGCCGCCGCATGGACCCCAAGATCTCCATCGTCACGTCGACCTACAACCGCTCGCGGCTCCTGCGGCGCGCCATCGACTCGGTCCGCGCCCAGCGCGATGCCCCGCCCTGGGAGATGTGCATCGTCGGCGACCACACCCCCGACGACACCGAGGCCGTCGTCGCCTCCTACGGCGACCCGCGCCTCCGCTTCTACAACCTCCCCGAGAAGTCGCCTCCGCGCGCCCACGGCGCCATCGCCAAGAACCACGGCGTCTTCCAGATGGCCCGCGCCCCCTGGATCGCCTACCTCGACGACGACGACGAATACCATCCCGACTTCCTCCGCCGCATGGGCGCCGCCGCCGAGGCGCATCCGGAATGCCCGCTCGTCTACTGCCGCGCCGCCTATCGCGACCAGGCAACCGGGCGAAGGATCCTCGGCAATCCCTTCCACGGCGCCCTGCGCTTCTCCCGCGAACGCCTGCAGCGTTACAATTTCCTCGTCTCAAACGGCGTCCTCCACGCACGCGCCCTCCTCGACGAGGTCGGCGGATGGAACCCCGGCGACTACTTCGACGACTACGACCTCTGGAAGCGCATCGCCGCCAAGCATGACTTCTTCTTCCTGAACGCCCCCCTCTGCGTCGTCTACACCAAGGCCGACCCCTTCTTCAAGCGCCTCTTCACCAAGGGCCTGAAAATCCTCCTCCACGGCCGGCGCCTCGCCGACCAGGGCTAGCCCCGCCCGCCACCCGCCACCCCACGAAAAAGGGCGCGCCGCAAGACGCGCCCTTTCCCTGTCCCGTGGAAACGCCCTAGCGTTCCAGCGGGATCGGCTGGGCGTCCTGGATCAGCCGGTAGTAGCGCGGAACCTCCCCCTGCACGTGGTCGACGATCTCGACGGGGCCCGACGCCTTCGCGCGGAGGTTCACCGCGCGATCCAGCGCCTTCCATTCCGCATCGGCGCCCTGCGACTCGGCATAGAGCAGCGTGTAGTACATCCCCGCCGTCGCCGTCCAGGACAGCACGACCTTGTCCGACGAGCGAGCCACGACCAGCGTGCTCTCCGTCACCGGCTCGATGATTTCGTGGACGCAGCCCGCCCCGCACGCCAACGCGGCGGCCAGGGCCGCCATCGCCATCCAACGCCCGGATGCCATTGCGCGCCTCACCAGCCCACCGGCTCGTTGACGACCGTCTCGCCGGGGGCGACCTCGACGGGGTGGACGACGACCGGAGCCTCGGCCGGCGACTCGCTGCGCGGAGCCCGGCGCGAGCGCGTGAAATACTTGAAGAACCCCGGCGCCGGATCTTCCACCGGGGCCGTCTGGCCATACCAGCTGTCCTTCTTCGCCGCCTCGGCCGCCTCGGCGTTCTCGTTCACCAGCGACAGGTTGTAGCGCTTGGCGAACCACTTCCAGTCGGCCGGCGTGAAGGGCAGGTAGCGCCCGATGTCGTTGATGAGCGGTTCCGTCTCCAGGTTCGCGAACTGCACCGACTGGCCGCACCAGGCCGAGACGTCCTTCACCTCCGTCGGCAGGAGCGAATCGTCGCCCAGCAGGATCACGCGCGCCGGATAGGCCTGCAGGAAGCTGCCGCTCTGGTAGTCCGCCGTCTGGAGCCGCAGCCACTCGTAGCCGCTCCAGACATGCAGGGCCGCGCCGTCGGCCGTCCCCTGGTAGCTCACCAGCACCGTGCTGTAGCGCCGCGCGACGTCGAACAGGACCTGCATCACGTTGTAGCGCGCCGGGGCCGCGATCAGGACCACGTCCTTCTGCGTCGCCGCCGCGTCATCCGCCAGCGCCGCGCCGGCCCAGGCCATCATCGCCGCCATCGCCACCAAGATCGTCTTCTTCATAAGCTATCACTCCTTCGTTCCCCGGACGGCCTGCGCCGCCCGAACGTCCCTCCATTCAACCACACCTTCCCCTTGCTGGCAAGCCCTCCCGACCGCCGCAGGCAACTTTTTCGCCGCCGCGGACGCCTGCGCACCTCGCGCTTGTCCCGCCGCGCCTCTTGTGCTAGCCTTCGCCCCGCCATGACCGCCCCCGCATTCCGCTACAACCTCTGGACCATCGGCTGCCAGATGAACGAACCCGACGCCGCCCGCGCCGCCGCCCTCCTCGAATCCGCCGGCGGCGCCCCCGCCGACGACCCCCGCGACGCCGACTTCCTCCTCCTGGCCACCTGCGTCGTCCGCCAGCAGGCCGAGGACAAGATCTACGTCCGCCTCCGCTTCGTCGAACAGCTCCGCCGCCGCAACCCGCGCCTCGTCGTCGCCCTCATGGGCTGCCTGGTCGGCACCGCCCCCGCCCGCCACGCCGCCCTCCGCGAGCGCTTCCCCTTCGTCGACCTCCTC
>JAZQOP010000285.1:0-23342 GCA_045627965.1 Kiritimatiellia bacterium
CGAAACATTGGGATTTTTCCGATTTTGGGGCCCACTGGGCGGCGATTCGGACTTTTTTTGCGCGGCCGCCGGGGGGCCGGGGGGCGGCGCGTCGGGAGGCGTGGGGCGGGGCGCAGGGGGCGTCTGGCGGCGGCAAAAACCGCGGCGCCCCCCACCGACCGGCGCCCCGACCCGCCCTCCGCGGGCCCTGGAGCGCACTTTTTCGTTGCGATTTGGGATTCTTGCGGTAACCTTTGGCCTCCCGCGCGCGTCTATATTATGCGCGCGAGGCAATTCGGCCCCGCATGTTGGAGGTTCCATACGATGAAAAAGTCCATTTTTGTCCCGATTTTTTGCGTTTTGGCCCTGTTTTCGGCCGTCCTGCTGACCGGTTGCGGCGACGACGAAGCGGCCGCGACCTCCGTCGGCATCCGCCCGGTGGCGGTCCGCACGGCGACGGCCGTCCCGTCGGACATCTGCGAGCGGTTCGCCTTCACGGGCGATCTGGAGTCGCCGCTGTCGGTCGAGCTGGCCGCGAAGGCCGCCGGACGCCTGGAAAAGGTCGTCCTGCGCAAGGGGACGGTCGTCACGGAAGGCGTCGAAGTCCGGAAGGGGCAGATCGTCGCGGAAATTGCGCATGACGAGCTGGAAGCGCAGGTGGCGCTGGCGGAGGCGCAGGTCCAGTCCGCCCAGGTGGCGCTGACCGACAAGGGGCGCGAACGCCGCCGCATGGAGGTCCTTTTCGCCGAAAACGTCACGACCGAGCAGGCGCGCGACGCGGCGGAGACGGCCTATGAATCGGCCCTGGCGGCCCTGGCGCAGGCCGAGGCGCAGCTCCGGCTGGCGAAGGTCAACCTCGACGAGGCGCTGGTCCGGGCCCCGATGGACGGCGTCGTCCTCAAGCGCTACCTCGACCCGGGCGCGATGGTCTCGGCCTCGACGCCGATCTTCACGATCGCCCAGATGACCCCCCTTCGCCTGATGCTGGCGGTCCCCGCCCGCATGCTCCCGATGCTGACGCCCGGCACGACCGAAGTCTCGATCCGCCTGGACGGCGCCGGCGACCGCGCGTTCGTCGCCAAGCTGGCCCGCATCTTCCCCTCGGTCGACACGCGCACGCGGACGGCGCAGGCCGAGGTCCTCATCGACAACGAGCGCACGGCGGACGGCGGCTGGCGGCTGCGCCCCGGCATGTATGCCACCGCCGAAATGCAGGTGGCGGCGCGCGACGGCATCCTGAGCGTCCCCGCCTCGGCCCTCATCCGCGTCCTCGACAGCCAGATCCTCTACATCGTCAACGCCGACGGCCGCACCGTCCGCGCCCAGCCGGTCGAAACGGGCCTCCGCGACAACGACCGCATCGAGATCGTCTCCGGCCTGGCCGCCGGCGAGGAATACATCGTCATGGGCCAGAACAAGCTGACCGACGGCGCCCCCATCGAGCGCGTCGGCACGTCCGCCGGGAGCGAGGCCCCCGCCCCGGCCGCCGAGGCCGAGGTCCAGGCCATCGCCGCCGAGGCCGAAGCCATCGAGACCGCCGCCGAGGCCGAAATCGACGCCATCGAGGCCGTCGCCGTCGCCGAGGCCGCGGACGCCGAAATGGAAGTCGAGGCGCACGAAATCGCCGTCGAGATCGAAGCCGCCGCCGAGGCCGAGGCCGCCGCCGAGGCCGACCTCCTCGCCGACTAGCCCCCCTCCCCCGCCCCGCCCGCCCCCAACCCAGGAGCCTCGATGAACTTCCCCGAAATCGGCGTCCGAAAGCCCGTCACCACCCTCATGTTCTTCATCGCCGTCCTTCTCATCGGCGGCGTCATGTTCTCCAAGCTCTCGATCGACTTCCTGCCGGAAATCGACAACCCGACCGTCACCGTCGTCACGACCTGGTCCGGGTCCTCGACCGAAGACGTCGAGACCAAGGTCACGAAGGTCATCGAGCGCGCCCTCGGCTCCGTCAACAACCTCAAGGACATGACCTCCACCACCAAGGAGGGCGTCTCCACCGTCACCTGCGAATTTACCTGGGGCACGAACCTCGACGAGGCCTCCAACGACATGCGCTCGAACCTCGACCGCGTCAAGGACGCCCTCCCCGACGACGCCGACGAGCCGCGCCTGATGAAGTTCAATACCTCGCAGATCCCCATCCAGTTCTACGGCGTCTCGGCAAAGGAATCCATCGAAAACCTCTACGACATCGTCGACCGCGAGCTCTGCGACCCGATCAAGCGGCTGCCGGGCGTCGGCACCGTCATCGTCTTCGGCGGCTACCAGCGCGAAATCCACGTCTTCCTCGACCCCGCCAAGCTGACCGCCTACGGCATTTCGCTGACCGACGTCGCGAACGTCATCGCCTCCGAGAACGTCACCCTGCCCGCCGGCAACCTCAAGGTCGGCACCCTCGACTACACCATCCGCGTCCCCGGCGAGTTCGTCGACCCGATGGACCTCGAGTCCGTCGTCCTGCGCGCCGCCGACGGCCGCTACCTCTACCTGCGCGACATCGCCCGCGTCGAGGACGGCTTCGAGGAACGCACCGCCATCAACGAAAACAACGGCCGCGACGGCCTGCGCCTGATGATCCAGAAGCGTTCCGGCGCGAACACCGTCGCCGTCGCCGCCGAGGTCACCAAGACCATCGAGGAGATCAAGCCGACCCTGCCGCGCGACCTCGAAATCATCCTGCTGGCCGACACGTCGACCGACATCACGCGCTCGATCTCCAACGTCACCTCGACGGTCTACTGGGGGCTGCTGTTCGTCGTGCTGGTCACGTGGGTCTTCCTGCGGTCGTTCCGCACGTCGCTGATCATCGCGCTGACGATCCCGTTCTCGCTGATCGCGGCCATCATCTTCCTCTACGTCATGGGGTGGACGATCAACATCATCTCGATGTCCTCGCTCGCCGTGGCGATCGGCATGGTCGTCGACAACGCCGTCGTCGTCCTGGAGAACATCTCCAAGAAGGTCGAACGCGGCGTCGCCCCGCGCGAGGCCTCCATGTTCGGCGCCCAGGAGGTCATGACCGCCATCATGGCCTCCACCCTTACGACGATCGTCGTCTTCCTGCCCCTGATCTTCATGACGGGCGCGGCGGGCGTCATGTTCAAGCAGCTCGGCGGCCTCATCACCGCCACCCTCATCGCCTCGATGATCTGCGCCCTGTGGCTCACCCCGATGCTCGGCAGCAAGCTCCTCCAGCCCCAGAAGGAGCGCGCCGCCTCCCTGTCCCCCTTCGCGCGGCGCATCCACAAAGCCGGCGAGCGCATCTTCGACGCCCTGGACAACGCCTACGCGCGCCTCCTGGCGGCCTCGCTGCGCGTCCGCTGGCTGGTCCTGGTCGTGGCCGTCGCGCTGCTCGCGTTCGGCGTCATCCTCTTCCGGACCATCGGCTCGGAATACTCGCCCGAAGACGACTCCGACCGGCTGCAGATCCCGATCGAGCTGGCCGTCGGCACGCGCGTCGAGGAAACCGCCGACGTCTGCCGCCGGGCCCTGGCCGTCGCGCTGGAGGAGGCCGCCAAGGATGGCGACATCGTCCTCTCGCACTCCGTCCGCGCCGGCTCGTCCGGCGGCTGGGGATCGGGCGAAGGCTCCCACATGGGCCAGGTCCAGCTCCGCCTCGTCTCGCAGTCCAGGCGCCACCTGACCGCCAAGGCCATCGGCCGCGCCACCGTCGACCGCATCCGCGAATGGCCCGAGGTCGTCAAGGCCTCCGTCGCCTCCTCCGGCCACGGCCCTGGCGGCAGCGAAAAGCCCATCTCCATCGAAGTCACCGGCTTCGACCTCGAAATCCTCCAGTCCGTCGCCGAGGACATCGCCGCGCTGGTCGAGACGACGCCCGGGGCGGTCGACGTCAACATCACGCGCGAGAAGGGCCGCCCGGAAATCCACGTCGAGCTCGACCGCGTCAAGGCCGCGGCGCACGGGCTGAACGCCTCGCAGGTGGCCTCCTCGCTCCGCACGCTGTTCTACGGGACGGCCGCCACGCAGTTCCGCGAGGAGGACGACGAATACGACATCCTCCTGCGCCTCGACGAGCCCCACCGCAAGACCTTCGACGACATCGCGCGCTCCGAGATCGCCGCCGCCGACGGCCACCGCGTCCGCCTCGATTCCGTCGCCACGATCGTCGAGGACCTCGGCCCGCTCTCCATCGACCGCAAGAACCAGGAGCGCATGATCAAGGTCGAGGCCGACGTCTACGACCGCTCCGCCGGCGAAGTCGTCGCCGACCTCCGCAAGTCCATCGCCGAACGCGTCGCCCTGCCCTCCGGCGTCGGCGTCCACTTCGGCGGGACGGCCGAGGACCAGGCCGAGACCTTCGGCGAAATGGCCCTGATGCTCGCCCTCGGCATCGTGCTGGTCTACATGGTCATGGCCTCGCAGTTCGAGTCGCTGCTCGACCCGCTGCTCATCATGTTCTCCATCCCCTTCGCCTTCACCGGCGTCGCCATCTCGCTGGTGCTGCTGCGCCTGACGATCTCCATCATGTCGTTCATCGGCATGATCATGCTCGTCGGCGTCGTCGTCAACAACGCCATCGTCCTCATCGACTACATCAACCTCCTCCGCGCCCGCGGCGAGACCCTCCGCGACGCCATCGTCGACGCCGGCCGCTCGCGCCTGCGCCCCGTGCTCATCACCACGCTCTCCACCGTCGCCGGCATGGCCCCGATGGTCTTCTCCAGCGGCGAAGGCTCCGCCATGTGGAAGCCGATGGGCGCCACCATCGCGGGCGGCCTCCTCTTCGCCATGCTCGTCACCCTCGTCCTCGTCCCCACCCTCTACTCCTACGCCCACAGCCGCGGAGAACGCAAGCGCCTCGCCGCCCTTGCCGCCAAGCAGGCCGCCGCACACGCCCCCTAAAGGAAGACGCACCATGAAAAAAGCCCTCTGGATCGCCTACGACATCGTCCTCGACGACGAAATCGTCGCCCTGCTCGCCTCCTGCGGCATCACGGCCTACACCCGCTGGCCCCGCCTCACCGGCAACGGCCCCAACTCCGGCGCCCGCCTCGACGACTCCATCTGGCCCGGCGCCAACGCCGCCCTCATGACCGTCGCCGACGAAGCGGACATCGCCCGCGCCATGGCCGCCCTCCAGCGCCTCCGCGACGAGGTCGGCACCCTCACCGGCGTCTGGGCCTGCACCACCCAGGTCCTCGAAACCCTGAAATAGCGGGGAGGACCGTTTTTTCTGGAAACGCTAGCCCTGCTAGAAAGTCCAGAAAACTCGTGCACGCGAAAAGGCCGGAGCGCAGAGCGCTCCGGCCTTTTGCCGTTTGGCGGCCGTTGTCCTAGGCCTTGGCGGCGGCGGGCTTGGCCTTCTTGCGGCGCATCCAGGCGAGCTGGATGATCATCATCACCTGGTTCATCGACCAGTAGAGCGAGAGGCCCGAGGGGAACGCGTAGAACAGGACGGTGAATAGGATGGGCATCATCAGCATCATCTTCTGCTGCTGCGGGTCGCTCGTGGGGGTCATGCGCTGCTGCCACCACATCGTCACGCCCATGAAGATCGGCAGGATGTTGATGCCGAAGCCGATCTGGTCGAGGAAGAGATTTTCGGGGGTCGAGAGGTCGCGGATCCAGAGGAACGACGAGAAGCGCAGCTCGATGGCGCCGCGCAGGACGACGAACAGGGCGAAGAAGACGGGGATCTGGATGAGCATCGGCAGGCATCCGCCCATCGGGTTGATCTTGTGCTCCTTGTAGATGCGCATCATTTCCTGCTGCTGGCGCTGCGGGTCGCCCTTGTACTTTTCGCGGGCGGCGGACAGGAGCGGCTGGACCTCCTGCATGCGCTGGGTGCTCTGCATCGACTTGCGGTTGAGGGGCCAGAAGATCAGGCGGATGACGAGCGTCAGCAGGATGATCGACAGGCCGTAGTTGTGCGGCCAGATCGTGTCGCGGAACCAGACCATCAGCTTGAGAATCCAGATGCCGATGACGCGCCAGAAGCCGAGCTGGAGGATGTCCTCCTCGTGTCCGCCGTAGGCCGCGAGCGTCTCGTAGACCTTCGGGCCGACGTAGACGGACAGGTCCAAGTCCTTCGTCTCGCCGGGGGCGAGGGTGGCGTCCTCGAAGGCCAGTTCGCCCGCGATGTCGGCGAAAGGATAGGCCGTGGAGGGGAAGATGAACATCGTGCGGGTCGCCACCGGGGCGCCACGGCGCGCCAGGACGGAGACGCTCGCCCCCTGCCCCTCCTCCGCCGGGCGGACCAGCTGGGCGAAATACTTGTTCTTGACGGCCAGCCAGTCGGCGGCGCCGTCCTCCAGCGGGACATTGCGCGACTGGACGAGGCCTTCGTCCTTCTTCGAGAACCACTTCTCGAACTTGCCGGCCCAGAATTCGACTTCGCTGCCGATGAGCGTATCGGCGCCGAGGGTCGGCATCCGGGCATCCGTCTCGCCGGGGAGGTCGCCCATCCAGCCGGCCAGGACGGCCAGGCCCTTCAGCTCGGCCGCGGCGGCGCCGTCGTTGCGCCATTCATTCGCGAAGGTCAGCTGGTAATCGTCGCCCAGGGTGATGGTGCGGACCAAGGTCAGGCCGCCGGAGGAGCGCTCGAAGACCGCGCTCCGGGCGTCGTTCGACTTCAGGACGAAATCGGCGTCGGCGGCGAAGCCCGGGACGCCGGAGAAGGCGCCGCAGGGGCGTTCCGAGAAGTCGAATTCGACAGGGCGGTCGATGGATTCGGCGGAAAGCGGATAGCGGAGGCGCGACTCGTCGGCCTCGTCCTTGGCGATCATGGCGGCGGACTTGATGGCGGCCCCCTTCGAGGTCAGGACGTAGCGGGCCACGTCGTTCGAGAGCTCGACCGTCACCTCGGGGAGGGCCGGCTCGGCCGGTGCGGCTTCCTGGACGGGGTCGGAGGCGGGCACGGGCGCGGCGGCGGGCAGAGACTCGGCGGCGGGCGCGGAGGGCTCCTCCGGCGCGGGGGCCAGCTCGGTGCCGGCGGGGATGTCCGCCGTCGGCGTCGAGGCGGGCTCTTCCGCGGCGACCGGCGCGCGTTCCTTCGCCGGGAACCACTTCGCGACGAACGTGCGGTCGATCCACGGATAGATGAAAAACAGCGCAATGATGACGACGACGGGCAGCAAATCCTTCTTTTTCATGGTTCCCTCCTTCTACGGGTGAACAAATCCTTGAGCGCGGGGCGCCTTTCCGGCACCGGGTCGAAGCCGCCCGGATGCCACGGGTGGCAGCACAGGATGCGCCGGACGCCCAGCAAAACGCCGAAGAATACGCCATGGCGGGTCACCGCTTCCAGCATATAATGCGAGCAGGACGGATAAAACCGGCACTGGCCGCCCAGCACCCGCGACAGCGTCTTCTGGTAGCCCCGGATCAGCAGGCAGACCCCCTGGGCGGCCCACCCCATCCCTAGGCCTCCGGAGCCAGGCGGAACCCCGCCTGGACGGCCAGCCGGCGGAACTCCTCGACCAGCCTGCCCCAGTCGGCATCGACCGCCCCGCGCCGCGCCACCACCACGATGTCCCCCTGCCCCGGCTCAAACGCCCGGCGGTTCAGGCGGTAGGCCTCGCGCAGGCGCCGCTTTGCCCGCGCCCGGGCCGGGGAGCCGCCCACCCGCTTGCTCGCCACCACGCCCAGCCGGAAGGCCGCGCCTGCGCCTTCGCGACGGAACACGACCATCCAGCGGCCGTGCGCCGCATGGTCCTGGTCGTAGGCCTGGCGGAAGTCGCTGTTGGCCTGCAGGCGCAGGGCCTTCGGGAAGCGGTTGCCGCGCACGGCGGATGGGGGCGTAACAGACGGCCCCCGATCCTGCCTTCGATCCGAAGGCCCGACCGGGGGCTCGTGTCCAAGCGCCTCGCGGGAGCTGGTTTCCCCCATGGCGGCCCGCCCCTTAGTCCGCCACCGTCAGGCGCTTGCGGCCCTTCGCGCGCCGACGGCTCAGGACCTTGCGGCCGTTCGCCGTCGCCATGCGCTTGTGAAAGCCGTGCTTGCGGTTGCGCTTCACCTTCGAGGGATGATAAGTCGGTTGCATGTCAAATGTTCCTTCCTGTCAATGGTTGCGATGGTTCTCAGGCGCCCAGCTGCCAACGCACGAAGCGCCGGATCGTCAGGGTGTCGCCCAGCTTCTTGCCGGCCTCGTCGAGCACCTGCTGGATGCTCTTGCTGACGCCGTCCGCGATCTTGTCCTTCACCGACTCCTGCTCCAGCAGGCAAATCGTGGAGAAGTACTTGTCGAGCTTGCCGTTGACGATCTTTTCGATAATGTTCGCGGGCTTGCCTTCGACCTGCTTGACGTAGATCGCCTTCTCGGCCTCGACGACGTCGGCGGGGACGTCGGCGCGGCTGACGCACATCGGCGCGACGGCCGTGATGTGCAGGGTCAGGTTCTCCATCAAGGCCTTCAGGACGTCGGAGGAGACGCTCTCGGCCTTCGTGCAGCCGAGCTCGACCATCACGCCGAGCTTCCCGCCCAGGTGGACGTAGGAGGCGATGGCGCCCGTGCCCTGCACCTGGTAGGAAACGTTGCGGCGGGCCACCAGGTTCTCGCCGATCTTCTGGATGGCCTTCGTGATCTTCTCGGCCTGGACGGTCGCCAGCGAGTTGTCCTCGATGCCGGCCGCGTCCGCGAGCAGCTCCTTGACGAACGCCTGGAAGTCGGCGTTCTTCGTCACGAAGTCGGTCTCGCAGTTGACCTCGATCATGCGGCCGCTCTGGAGGTCGGCGGAGACTTCGGCGGCAATCATGCCGTCCTTGGCCTCGCGCGAAGCCTTCTTCGCGGCGACGGCGGCGCCGGACTCGCGGAGGAACTTGATCGCGGCGGCCTTGTCGCCGTCGGCCTGGACCAGGGCGCGCTTGCACTCCATCATGCCGACGCCGGTCTCTTCGCGCAATTCCTTCACCAATGCTGCGGTAATCGTAGCCATGTCGTATACTCCTTCTGTTGGGTCTTCGGGGGCTTACTCGGCGGCCGGGGCTTCGGCGGCGGCCTTCTCGGCGGCTTCGGCGGCGGCCCTGGCGGCGGCGCGCTCCTTGCGTTCCGCATCGCGCTTCGCACGTTCCTCGGCGGCGGCCTTGGCGGCGGCGGCTTCCTCTTCGGCGCGGCGCTTGGCCTCTTCGGCCGCGACCTTCGCGTAGTCGGCCTTCGCCTGCTTCAGCGTAATGCCCACGAGGTCGGCGATCAGCTTGATGCCGCGGATCGCGTCATCGTTCGCCGGGATCGGGTAGTCGACGGGGTCGGGATTGACGTTGGCATCGACCAGGGCGACGACGGGGATGTTCAGGCGGTTCGCCTCGGCCACGGCGATGTGCTCGCAGTTGACGTCGACGACGAAGATCGCGCCGGGCATGCCCTTCATGTCCTTGATGCCGTCGAAGTTGTACTTCAGCTTCTCCTGCTCGTGGCGGATGACGGCCTGCTCCTTCTTCGGGAGCTTCTCCAGGGACTTGTCCTTCTCCATCTGCTCGATGTCGCGCATGCGGCGGATGGACTTGCGGACCGTCTCGATGTTCGTCAAGGTGCCGCCGAGCCAGCGGTTGGTGACGTAGGGCTGCTCATAGGCCTCGGCGAGGCTCTTCATCGCGCCCTGGGCCTGCTTCTTCGTGCCGACGAACAGGACCTGGCGGCCGCGGGCGACCGTGTCATACAGGAACTGGCGCGCGGCCTGGAGGCCGTCCAGCGTCTGCTGCAAATCGATGATGTAGATGCCGTTCTTCTGCCCGAACAGATACTTGCGCATCTTGGGGTTCCAGCGCTTCGTGCGGTGACCAAAGTGCAAGCCCGCTTCCAGCAAGTCCTGGATCGAAACGTCCTGGCGGACGTTCGGTGTCGTCATTGTGACCATTTTGTTCCTCTTTCGGTTGTTCCGACAGGATTTCTCCCCCGTCGGAAAATCCGCTTTGGCCGCCCGGCGAGGAGCCGGGAGCCGTTCGCTTCTTGTTTCGCACGCGCAAAACTGCGCGGAATCATACGCCTGCCCCCCCCGGAAGCAAGCACGAAATCGAACTTTTTTCGGCCGCGGAGCCACCTAGGCCAGCCGGGACCGCAGGAGGGCGAAGATCCGGGCGTGGACGTCGAGGATGCCGCGCGGGAGGGATTCCTCGAACCAGAGCGGCACGTAGGCCTTTTCCAGGGCGTCGAGGTGCGCGACCGCCGCGGCGCCGTCCAGCAGGCCGCCGTCGCGCTGCGCGGCGAACTCGGCCATGCGCAACGCCAGGGCCGCCTGACGGGCATCGACCTCGTCGAAGGCGTCCGTCGGCGGCGCGCCTTCGAAGGCCGCGGCCAGGCGGCCCGCCGTTTGCGCCGTCGCTTCCGCCAGGTCCTGCGGCAAGGGCGCCTTGGCCTCCTCCGGCAAGCGCGGATGGACCGGGGCGAACGGCGATACGGCCGCCCGCGGCGGGAGCGCGCCCGCCTCCCTCGCCCACGCCGCAGGATGGAAGAAGCGCGAAAACGCCGCGTCGAAATACGCATCGGACGTCTTCGGGTTCCAGGCCAGCGCCGCCCCCAGGGCCAACGGATGGCACGAGGTCGCCGGCATGTTGAAATGCCCGAAATCGCCCCAGTCGGTGTTCAAAAGGCCTCCGCCGCCGAACGCGACAGCCGCGTCCGCCTGGCGCCGGACGACCTCGGCCGCCTCGGGCACGCGATTGAAGAGGGTCCCGAAGCCGCGCGTCGACGGGCACGTCCAGAACGGCACGCCCGCCTCGGCGAACTGGCGGCAGCGCGTAAAGTCGTTGGACGGGAAATAGGCCCAGTCCAAGACCGTCGCCCCCGGCGGGAGGCCGGCGACGGCCCCGGGATGCTTCCGCAGCATGTCCCCCCACAGCATCACGGACTTGCCGTGCTCCTCCGCGAGGGCGGCGATGTTCCGCACGTGGCGGGCATAGAGCCCGCCCAGCTCGTCGGACGACGGGTGCCCCAGATGCGCCCCCAGCTCGTAGGTCTCGTCGCCGCACAGGTTGAACGACCGCGCCGAAAAGCACGGCAGGAACTCGCCCAGCAGCTTCCCGAACAGCGGGAGCGTCCCGGGATGGTCGGGATTGACCGTCGCGCCGTGCAGGCGCTGCAGGAACGTCGCGCCCGCCCAGTCGGACGCGGGGAACGGCACTTCCGCCAGGGCCCGGTAGCGCGGCAGCGACAAAATCCTCCCGAGATGCCCGAAGCACGTGAAGCACGGCACCAGCTCCATGTGCAGCACGCGGCAGAACGCGTCGAGGTCGCGCACGACATCGGGGCCGTAGGCGTCCTCGCCCGCGATGTCCGGATCGAACGCAAAGGCGAAGGGATGCTCGAAATAGAGCTGAACGTGGTTGATTTTCAGGGCCGCCAGCCACTCCAGGCGGCGTTTCAGGCGAGCCGGACGCGGCACGCGGCCGCGCGAAATGTCGATGAGCACCCCGCGATGCCGGAGCGTCGGCGCATCCTCGATGCGGAGCGCCGGGAGCGAGCCATCGGGCGCCGTTTGGGCCTTCAGCTGCGCCAGCGTCTGGCGGGCGCGGAAGGCCCCTTCTCCGGTCCCCGAGGCGATGCTCACCCCGTCGGGCCGCAAGACCAGGCGATAGGCCTCGACCGGGAGCGCCGGATCGGGCTCGAAAAGCGGCTCGCGGGCCAACGCCTCGCGCCCGCAACGGCCGTCCAGGCATTCGACGGCCTTCGGTTCGGGAATCAGGCGCAGCGCTTCCATGGGGCCCTAGGGCGCCGTCGCTTCGTCCGGGACCGGCGCGGCGGGCGCCTCCTCCGCCGACGCCCAGGAGCTCTTCACCATCGGCCACAGCTGGCGCTTGCAATCGCGGAACGTCAGGAAGAGGAACAGGGCGATGAGCAGGAAGGCAAAGATGGTCGCCAGCACGTTCACGACGCGCGCCGAGACCCGGCGCCGCGTCACCCACGCCCACAGGTTCAGCACCACATGGCCGCCGTCGAGCACCGGCAGCGGCAGCAAGTTGATGATGGCCAGGTTCACGTTCAGGAACCCCGTGAACCACAGCGCCAGCATGAAGCTCGCCTTCACCATCAGGTAGAGCATCACGAAGATCGACACCGGACCGCCGACCGCGCCCGCCGCGCTCCCGGCCGTCTTCGGCGTCACAAGCGCCCGCAGGAACTGAAGGATCGACTTCAGATGGCTGGCGACCTGCTTCCAGGGCGTCGGGTGCACCCGCACCGCATAGTCGAGATCGCTAATCGTGTTGAACACGATGCCGACGAGGTATCGCTCGTCCTCCTCGTCATACGCCGCCGAGACCGTCGTCCGCACCGTCGCGCCATCGCGCCGCAGCTCGATTTCCGCCGGAGCCGTCCCCTTCCCCTCGATCAGGACCGACAGGTGCGCCCGGCTGAAGACCTTTTGCCCGTCATACGCCACGATCTGGTCGCCCGGCTTCAAGCCCGCCGCCTCGGCGCCGCTCCCCGGAACCACCGACGCCACATGGCACGCATCCATTCCCGCAAGGCCTGGCAGATACCACGTATCCCAGGACGAACGCTCCAGCGGAAGCTCCGCCGTCCAGCGCGTCCCGTCGCGCTCCAGCTCCAACGCCACGGGCCCGCCGCCCGACAGGGCCACCTCCGTCACGATGTCCGGCCAGGCCGCCACCGGCTTGCCGTCCACCGCCACGATGGCGTCGCCCGGGCGGATGCCCGCCGCCGCGGCCGCTCCATCCTCCGCCACGAAGCCGACCACCCCGTTCAGCTCCTCCATCGTGGCCGGGCGCCCGACCACCCACACCACCACGCCCAGCAGCAGCGCGAACACCATGTTGCCCGCCGCGCCCGCCACGGCGACGACCACCTTCTTCCAGGGGGCCACGTCCTCCAGGGGCACGTCGCGATCCTGGCAGGGGTTCCCCTCCAGGAACGAATTTGGATCTAGCTGCGGCAGGACGACATAGCCGCCCAGCGGCAGCCAGCCGATCTGCCAGCGCGTCCGGCCGATCGTCCGGCTCCAGAGCGCCTTGCCCATCCCGATGGAGAACACCGTCGCCTCCATCCCGAACGCCTTCGCCACCAGGAAATGCCCGAGCTCATGCACGAACACGCTGACGCCGAACAGCGCCAGCATCAGCACCACGAACGCAACCGCCATCGACGCCCTCCCTCCCGCCTAGCGGACCAGCAGCAGGAACACGTAGAGCGCAGGCCCCGTGAACAGCAGGCTGTCCAGCACATCCATCAGGCCGCCCATCCCCGGAAAGACCCCGCCCGAATCCTTGACGCCCGAGGCGCGCTTGATCAGCGACTCGGTCAAGTCGCCCACGACGCCCAGCACGCCCAGCGCCAGCCCCAGCGGAATCGCGCGAGTCCACGTCAGGCCGACCGCCTCGAACAGGCCGACGCCGTCGGCGTTCGGGAACCAGCGGTTGACGCCCCAGACCAGCAGGCATCCGCACAGCGTGCCCCAGGCCAGGCCGCCGATGACGCCTTCCCAGGACTTGCCCGGCGAAATCCGCGGAATCAGCTTGTGGCGGCCGAAGAGGCAGCCGACCATGTAGGCCCCGATGTCCGTCCACTTGGCCATGAAGACCGCGTAGAGCAGCAGGCAGCGCCCCGTCCAGTCGATCGCCCCCCAGCCGACGTGCGCGTAGCTGTCGCCGGGGAACACCAGCAACCGTTCAAACGTCCCCCACAGGAGCCCCACGTAGAGCAGGCCGAACATCGTCCCCGCGATCGTCTCCAGCGGCTTCGGGTTGTCCTTCTGCGGGAACGTCCGCAGCAGCACGGCCACCGTCATGACGAGCAGGATCGCCACGTCCCAGTCGTTTCCGAAATACCAGGTCTCCCAGAACCACACCACGCAGCCGAGCGTCCCCAGCCAGCGGAAATTCGGCAGCCCGCCCGCCGCCAGCAGCCCGTAGAACTCCCAGGCCAGCAAGCCGCCCAGCGCGCTCAGCACGACCGGCATGAAGGCGTCCGGGAGGAAGAAGAAGGCCGCGAACAGGGCCCCTGCCAGCGAAAAGCCGCTGGCCAGGCGATACTTGATGGACGGAAGCTTGCTCATTCGTGCGCTCCAAACCGGCGGTTCCGCCGTGCATACTCCTCCAGCGCCGCCGCGAACTCCTTTTCCCGGAAGTCCGGCCAGGCGACGGGCGTAAAGACGAACTCGCTGTAGCTCAGCTCCCACAGCAAGAAATTGCTCAGCCGCACCTCGCCGCTCGTGCGGATCATCAGGTCCGGGTCCGGGACGTCGGGCAGGTAGAGGCGGTCCGCGACCGCCTTTTCATCGACGTCCGCGGGGGCCAGGCGCCCCGCCGCCACGTCCTCCGCGATGCGGCGCGCCGCGTCGGCGATTTCCGCTCGTCCGCCATAGCTCAGCGCCAGGATCAGCTGGCCGCGCGTATACTTCTCCGTCGCCGCCATCACCCGGCGCAGCTCCGCCTGCACATCCCGCGGCAAGTCGCCCAGGCGCCCCGTCACCCGAAGACGCGTCTCGTTCGCGTGCAGCTCCTTCTCGTCCTTCTTCAGGAACTGCTTGAGAAGCGACATCAACCCCCCGACCTCCTCCTCCGGGCGCGTCCAGTTCTCCGTCGAGAAGGCGTAGACCGTCAAGATTTCCACCCCGTGCTTCCGGCACTCGCGCAAAATGACGCGCAACGTCTCCGCCCCCTCGCGGTGGCCGAACAGGCGCGGCCGGTGGCGGGCCTTCGCCCAACGCCCGTTCCCGTCCATGATGATCGCCACATGCCGCGGCACGCTTGCCTTTTCTTCGCTCATATCGCTGTTTTCCCGTTCCGCCTATCCTGCCATTCCGGCCGCATTTCTTCAAGCCAAAAGACCCGATCCGTGCGCTTCGGCGCTCCTGCGCAGGCCGATCGTGGCCGAATGCGGGCCGCGCCTCCAAAACAAGACAGGCTGGCGTCGCCGCCAGCCTGTCCGTCGATCGGGCCCGGGCCTCAGTCTTCCGAGGGCGGAACCGCGTCGTCGACGATCTCCATCCTGACGCGCATGAAGCCGATGAGGTTCCCGCGGACCCAGTCGTCGACCACTTCATGCCAATTCGAATCGATGCGGATGTCGGAGGCCGACTTCGTCAGAAGGACGCGCTGGGCGGCCGCCGGATGCGGGAACTCGCCTTCCTGGATGTCCATCAGGTCCGGCACGAACTCGAGGACGTAGCGGACCGCGGAATTGGTCGAAACCGGCCAGCTGGCCGTCCAGGTCTTGCCTTCGGGCAGGGCCGACGAAATGCCGGGGACCATCTCGGAGGCCAGCTCGATGATGAGCGGGTGGATCGGGTCGATCCCGTAGGCGACGTCGACCGAATCCAGCAAGCCGTTGCCGTTCGTGTCCGGGTTGAGCGGATCCGTCCCCAGCGCCAGCTCCTCTTCGTCGCTCAAGCCGTCGTTGTCGGAATCGACAGGGTCGCCGCTTTGCGTCGGGATGGACTTCATTCCCTGGGAAAAATGGACTTCGCCGGAGGTCTTGGAGGAATCGAACGTGATGATGTCCGAATCGGCGTAGTAGGTCGAAGCCGCAACCGTCGACTGGTTGTAGACGCGGAAGAAGAGCCCGCCGTAGGTCGGGTTGTTCGAATTGATCATCATGGTCTTCGCCACGACCTCTGGGACGTGCGACACGGGATCATAGGAGAACCCGTGCTTCGGGAGCCTGCCCGTTCCGATGGACGTCGTGTCAAAAAGCGGATTCCTGACCTCGTCCGAAACGCCGCCGACGCCCAGCGGAACGATTACGCGATCATTGCCCACCCCCACGCCGCGCAACTCGACCAGCGGCGCATCGGGGTTGTAGGCCGGCCCCTGGGCGCCCTCCAGCAGCCGCCCCAGGCAGACGAGCTCCGTCTTGCTCTGGTTCGCCAGCGGATAGGACGTCATCGGCAACGGGACGTCGCCCATCACCTCGTCGCGCGAGCCGGCGGCCAACGCCGGCGCCGCCAAGGTCAAAACCAACGCCCAGGAAGAAACGGCAACCGCAACCTTTTTCATGACGGGTCTCCTTTTCCCTTTTTACGACGGCGGGCCAAAAGGGCCAGGACTCCGGCTCCGCAGGCCAGCAGTCCCGTCGTCGCAGGCTCGGGGATCACCTCGAAATACGCAAAATTCGGATTCGGCACATCGTCGAACCAGGTAAAGCCCAGGCCGACGAACCCGGAGATGTCCTGGATCTGGCTGACGCCCCAGTAGCCGGCCACTGTCGTGCCCTCGTCGGGGAAATCGGTCAGCGAAAAGACGCGCACGAAGATCGTGTCGATGTCATAGGGGATGTCGATGGCCACCGTCGTCGTGAAATACTCCTCGCCGCCCGCTCCGGTCGTCCCCGTGTCCGTGACATGGGTCGTGCTCAGGATGGACCAGCCCTCGGCCACCGAATTCGGAATCAGCACAGGCGTCCCGTCGACTTCCCCCACCTGCGTCATGCCGCCGTTGTCGACGTCGTCGGGGCCATGGACGCCGGTCTGCTGGGAATTGTAGCCGATGATCTGGATGATGGAGCCATCCTGGATGTGGTAGGGATCAACGCTCGGATCGACGCCCGAACCGCTCCCATACGGCGAGTTCCAGGATACTTCGACCACGAGCGTCACGGCTTGCGAAACCGCCGCGAAAAGCGCGACGGCCAGGAAGAAAAGGAACTGTTGGAGATGTTTCGTCATGGGCAGACCACGGGTTGCCTTCGCTTATACGCCGACAGGGCCTTTTGGGCAAGCCTATTTTTTCTTTCGCTTTGGAGTTGACAAGGCCCCCGTCGGCAGGTATTCTCCCCGCGAAATTTGGCGGCGGGATAGCTCAGTCGGTAGAGCGAGGGACTCATAAGCCTTAGGTCACCGGTTCAAGCCCGGTTCCCGCCACCATCTCTCCTTTCCTTGTTTGTTGTTTGGGCCGGACGGCGTCTTCGCCGTCCGGTTTTTTGTCGGGGGAGCGGTCAGTCGATGGGGTGCTTCAGGCCGCCGGGATAGGGGTCGACCATGTAGCGGGGGAGCGCATAGCCGGTCAGGGACGGCGCGATTTGGCGCAGGAGGGCGCGTCCGCGGACCATGGGGGTCCGGAAATGGGCCGTTCCGGCGGCCTGGTCGGCGTGATGGAGGTAGTAGGGCTTGACATCGAGGCGGATCAGGCGCGAAAAGAGCTCTCGCAGGACTTCGGCGTCGTCGTTGATGCCGCGCAGGAGGACGCACTGGTTCATCAGGGGGAGCCCGGCGCCGGAAAGCCGCCGCAAGGCCGTCGCGGCGCGCGCCGTCAGTTCGGCCGGATGCGAAAAATGCAGCGACAGCCAGAGCGGGCGGTAGCGCCGGAGGAGGCGGACAAGGGCGGGCGTCACGCGCTGGGGGAGCATCGCGGGGACTTTCGTGCCGATGCGCAGGAACGTCACGGACGGAATTGCCGACAGGCCGTCCAGCAGGCGTTGCAGCGCCTCGTCGGGCAAGGTCAGGGGGTCGCCGCCGGAAACCAGGACGTCGTCGATCTCGGGATGGGCGCGCAAATAGGCGAACGCGGGGCCGAAATCGGCCGCCGGCGGCTCGCATGCCGTCCGCGCGCGCGTGCAGTAACGGCAGAAGGAGGCGCAGTCGGCGGTCGCCAGCAGCAGCGCCTTCCGGGGATAGGCGTGGACCAGGCCGGGGGCGGCCAGGTGGGGGAGCTCGCCCAGCGGGTCGCGGGTATCCCCCGGCGCCACCTTCGCCTCGCGGACGTCGGGGAGGAGCGTCCGGCGATAGGGATGTTCCGGCGGCAACGAGGCGATCAAGGCCGCCGCGTAGGGCGTCAGCCGCAAGGGCAGCCGCCAGGCCGCCGTGCGGGCCAGGGCGCGCCGCTGGGCCGTCAGGAGATCCGGGAGGACCTCGGCCAGGCGCTCCGGCGCCAGGATGCGATGGGCGAGCTGCCAGCGGGCATCCGCCCAGTCCGCCGCCGTCGCCGCCGGGAAGTGGCGCCGCCGGAAGGCGCGTTCGAACGCGGGGCTAAAGGATGGCATCGCGACCGGGCTGCGCGCGCAACGTCGCCAGCAACGCCTTGATGTCCTGCGAACGCGCTTTCGGGCAGACCAGCGTCACGTCCGCCGTCTGCACGACGATCAGGTCCTCGACGCCGACGAGGGCCGTCAGGCGGCCGTCGGAAAGCACGATGTTGCCCTTGGCGCCGTGGGCCACCACGTCGCCGAGCACGGCGTTGCCGGCCGCGTCGTGCGGAAGATGGGCGTCGAGCGCCGGCCAGGACCCCACGTCGTCCCAGGGGAAGCGGCCGCGGCAGACGACGATGTTGTCGGCCTTTTCCATCACCGCGTAGTCGATGGAAATCTTCGGCAGGGCCGGGAAATCGCGTCGCATCGCCTCCAGCAGCGCCGCGTCGTCGGCCACCGCCGACCAGTCCAGCAGGCGGTCGGCCAGGTGGGGGGCGGACTTCCGGTAGGCGGCCAGCAACGATTCCATCGACCAGACGAACATGCCCGAATTCCAGAGGACGTTGCCGGCGGCGAGGTAGGCTTTCGCCGTCTCGGCGTCCGGCTTCTCGCGGAATCCGCCCGAAAGGTGGAATGCCAGGGGGCCGCGGCGTTCATAGAGGTCGCCGAGGACGATGTAGCCGTAGGCCGAGGAGGGCTCCGTGGGCTCGATGCCGATGGTCAGGAGCTGGGGCGTCCGGGCGGCGATGTCCATCGCCTCCGCCAACGTCAGCTGGAAGAGCGGGACGTCGCCGATGACGTGGTCCGCCGTCAGGACGCAGAAGACCGCCTCGGGATCGCGGCGGCGGATCCATGCCGCTCCGGCGGCGATGGCGGCGGCCGTGTCGCGCCCGACGGGCTCGCCCAGGATGCCGACCGGCGAATTCGCCGGCAGCAGCTGGCGGATCGGCTCGACCAGGGACTCGTTCGTCACGACGACGACGCGCTCCGGCGGCACGAGGCCCTCCAGGCGGGAAATCGCCTGGCAGATCAGCGGGGCGCCGCCCGCGAGCGCGAGCAGCTGCTTCGGACGCTTCGCCGTCGACATCGGCCAGAAACGCTCGCCCTTCCCGCCCGCCATGACCAGGGCATAGGCGTGGGGGTTCGCGGGCGGCAAGGCAACGTTCGGTCCACTCATGGCGCGGTCTCCTCCAAAACTACCAGATGACGGGAGCATCCCAGTCGTTTTCGGCGACGGGGGCGGCGGGCTTCGGCGCGGGCGCCTCGGCGGCGGCGCGGGCGGCCTGGGCCTTTTCATCGGACTTCTTCGCCTGGCGGCGGGCTTCCTCGTCGGCCTTTGCCTTGGCGGCGGCCTCCTCGGCGGCGGCCTTCTTCTGGGCCGCGAGCTCCGCCTCTCGCGCCTGGCGTTCCGCCTCGGCCTTGGCGGCGGCGGCAGCCTGAGCCTCCTTTTCGGCCGCCTGGCGAGCCTTCTCGGCCTCCTTTTCAGCCTTCTGGCGGGCCTTTTCGGCTTCCTTTTCGGCCTTTTGGGCGGCCTGGGCGGCCTGGGCCTTTTCGGCGAGCTCCTTCTGGAGGAGGCGGGCCTCCTCGTCGGCCTTCGCCTTGGCGGCGGCCTCCTCGACGGCGGCCGCCTTCCGGGCCGCCAGTTCCGCCTCGCGGGCCTGGCGTTCCGCCTCGGCCTTGGCGGCAGCGGCGGCCAGCGTTTCGTCGGCCTTGAGGCGGGCGGCCTCGCGGGCCTCGTCCTGGGCCTCCTCGGCGGCATGGGCGGCATGGCGGGCCGCGGTTTCGGCCTCCTCGGCCGACGCCTCGGCGGCGGCCAGGTCGCTCTCGGCCTGGGCGACGCGGGACCGCAGCTCCTCGAGCTCGGCGGCCGCCTTTTCGGAAGCTGCGCGCTCCTCGTCGTAGATCCGGTTCGCCTCGGCCAGCTGGTCGTTGAGCGCGGACTCGGACGCCGTCGCCGCCGCCTGGATCTCGTCCAGCTGCTTCCGGGTCGAATCCTGCACATCCTGTTCGGCCTTTGCGACGGCCTTTTCGGACTCGGCCTGGGCGGCGGCCAAGGCGGCGGCGGCCTTTTCCTGGCGAGCCTTCAGGTCGGCCAGCATCCGTTCATTTTCCTCGCTGCGCCGCTGGGCATCGGCGCGGGCGGCTTCGAGGCGCTCCTTTTCCTTCGCGGCATCGACGGCGGCGTCCTGCTGGCGTTCCAGGGCCTCCTCCAGGGCCTCGCGGGCCGCATCCGCCGCGCGCCGGGCCTCGGCGAGCTGGCGCTTGGCCTCCTTTTCGGCGAGGCGGCGGGCTTCGGCCTCGCGTTCAAGGCGTTCCTCTTCGGCGCGGCGGGCCTCCTTTTCGAGGCGTTCGGCCTCCCGTTGGGCCTCCTTGATGGCCTTGGCCTGGCGCTTGGCCTCCTCGGCGGCTTCCTTTTCGAGGCGCTTGCGCTCGGCGCGATCGGCCTCTTCCTGCTGGCGGGCGAGGCGCGCCGCCTCATCCAGTTCGGCCGCCGTAGGCTCGTGGGAAACGCGCGGCACCAGCATTCCCTGGCCATCCATCGGACGCACCACGCCGGAGCCGGGCACCGCCGGGACCAGGCCCGCGACCTGGACGGGCTCCGTCTCGGGAGCCGCCGGCATATCGGCAGTCTCGTCGGGCATCGAGACCTCCACGGCGGGGGCCTCCTCCGAGGCGGCGTCGATGCTGTCGGAGGGCTCGGCGGCGGCGGCGACTTCGACCGCAGCGTCGGCGACCTGCCCGGCAACGGCCTCCGTGGCGGCAACGGCGGCGAGCTCGGCGGGAGTCTCCGCATCCGCGTCCGGCCATTCCGCGCCGCCAGCGTCGGCATCGCCGGGGACCTCCGGCAGCTCCGGCGGCAGGGCGTCGGCGGCCGGCGCGGCGACGTCCGGCATGGAGGCGATCGTCTCTTCGAGGCCTTCCCACCACTGCGCATCGTCGGAAGGCGCCGTCTCCGCGGCACTTTCGTCGACGTCGATGAAGAGCCCATCGTCCTCGGCGGCATCCTCGGGCACCGCGGCGACCTGCGCCGCCTCGTCCAGGATGGATTCCACCACGGCGGGCGACAGCGCATCCTCGCCAGCCGCCGGCGCAGCCGTCGCGGCCGACTTCTGCAAGACGGCCAGGACGGCGTCGATCATGACCTGCTCGGCCGTCTGCTTGTTCTCACGCAGCTTGCTCTGGAGGCTTTCCGCGACGATCGTCTCGGCGATGCGCTGCCCGCCGTCCGTCTGCGCCTCGATCAGCTGGGCGACGGACACCCCCTGCTCCTGGGCCATCTGGATCAGGCGGTTCTGCGCCTCGACGAGGAGCGACTGCACGACGGGGTCGCTCGACGGGTCGGCCGACGGCCCGGCGCCCACCATGTCCGCCCACTGGTCCTCCAGGGCGGCCTTCGTCTGGATGTCGAACACGGCGTCCACGATGACGTAGTAGCGCCCCTTGATCTGGTCGACTGTGCCGCCGAACGAATACATCCGGCCGGCCTCCAGCGCCGCGAACCGCTCCAGCTCGGCCTCGGGCACCCACGTCGACCCGGCCGTCTTCAGCTGCAGCTCCGCGTAGTAGGCCCGCTCCAGCTTCTTGCCGGCCGACACGGGCGGCGCCACGACCTCGTCGGTGAACAGGATCGGCCGCGCCCACGCCGACTGCGGCGACGAAACCAGCGCCGACGCCTCGAACTGGACATAGTCGGTCGCCGCAACCGCCGAAACGGCGGCCGCCAGCAAAACGACGGCAGACAGACGGAAAAGGTCGAATTTCATGGGGCTCCTCGAAAAAACGGGGTGACGCATCTGCAAACCGCAAGTCTACGCCCCGCCCCGTGCGCACGCAAGCCGCCAAGCGCGCGCACGCGAAGAAAATTCGCGGGCGGCTCTCTTTTTGTTGCCCTGCCCTCCCGGGTGCGCTATCTTCGGCCCGAACAACCCCTTTTCGGAGAACTCCATGACCACCCCCATCATCGCCGTCGCCAACCAGAAAGGCGGCGTCGGCAAGACCACCACGACCGTCAACCTCGCCGCCGCCCTCACCGAGCGCCGCAAGTCCGTCCTGCTCGTCGACCTCGACCCGCAGGCCAACGCCACCAGCGGCCTCGGGCTGCCCAAGGCCCCGGGCGCCTCGGTCTACGACGCCCTCCTCGCCGACCGCGCCGACCTTTCGGAAAAGATCCTCGAGTCCCGCGTCCTGCGCCTCGACGTCATCCCCTCCGAGCTCGACCTTGCCGGCGCCGAGATCGACGTCGCGAAGGTTCCCGACTACCTGCACCGCCTCCGGAAGGTCCTGGCGCCCATCGCCGAAAGCGGCCGCTACGACTTCATCCTCATCGACTGCCCGCCCTCGCTCGGCATCCTCACGATGAACGCCCTGTGCGCGGCCGACGGCCTGCTGATCCCCATGCAGTGCGAATATTTCGCCCTCGAAGGCATCTCCGTCATCCTGAACCTCGTCCAGAAGCTCCACGACTCCGGCGCCGCCCCCAAGCTGGCCGTCGAAGGCATCGTGATGACCATGTTCGACATCCGCACGAACCTTTCGCAGCAGGTCGTCGACGAAATCCGCACGCACTTCCCCGACAAGATCTACGCCACCCCCATCCCCCGCTCCATCCGCCTTGCCGAGGCCCCCTCGCACGGCCTGCCCATTTTGGCCTACGACCCCAACTGCACGGGCGCCGCCGCCTACCGCCAGCTTGCCCGCGACTTCCTCCGCCGCCACAAGTAGCCAGGCCGCCCCTCCCCCATGCACCTCTCCGTCTCCGTCCTCGGCTCAAGCTCGAGAGGCAACTGCATCGTCGTCCGCCACGGCCCCGACGCCCTCATGGTCGACGCCGGCTTCTCCTGCCGCGAGACCCTCCGGCGCCTCGCGCTGCTCGACGATCCGCCCCCCCTCGACGCCTTCCACGGCCTCTGCATCACGCACGGCCATTCCGACCACTACGCCGGCGTCCAGCGCCTGGAGCACCTCTTCCACATCCCCCTCTACGCCAACTCCGCCACCGCCTCCGAGGTCGACCCTGCGCACGCGCTCGAATGGAACTGCTTCCAGTCCGGCTCGGACTTCGCCGTCGGCCCCTTCCGCCTCCACCCCTTCCGCGTCCTGCACGACACCATCGACCCCGTCGGCTACCGCATCGACATCGACGGCCACGCCATCGGCATCGCCACCGACCTCGGCAAGGCGACCTCCGTCGTCCGCGAATACCTCACCGGGTGCGACATCCTCCTGCTCGAATCCAACCACGAGCCCTCGCTCCTGCGGGCCAGCTCCCGCCCCTACTCCACCATCCGGCGCATCCTGGGCATCCAGGGCCACCTCTGCAACGACGACTGCGCCCAGCTTCTCGTCGACATCTGCCGGCGCCGCCCCCCCCGCCACGTCCTGCTCGCCCACCTCTCGGAAGACTGCAACAACCCCGACACCGCGCGCTACACCGCCTGCCGGTGCCTCGCCGACGCCGGCTTCCCCAACGTCCAGGTCCACCTCACCCGCCCCGACGCCCCCGTCACCGTCACCCTCTAGCCTGCGCTCCCGCCCCCCCCCCCCCCCC
>JAZQOP010000286.1:0-2376 GCA_045627965.1 Kiritimatiellia bacterium
AAAAGAACTCGAAAAAGCAGGAAACGCATCATGAATACGGAACACAAAAGCATTAAAAGCTATAAAAAAGAAAGCCCCCTCTCCTATGCCCTGGGAGCCGCCCCCGCCTGCTCGCTCTGCGCCGACGCGTCCGCCGACTCCGCCTCCTCCGCCTGTGCCTCCTGCGCCTCGGCCCGCCCCCCTCTGCTGGTCTTCATCCACGGCATGGGCAGCAACTTCTACCGCTCGGCCCTCAAGAAGGCCTTCCTCCAGGCCGCCCCGCTGGCCGGACTGCCCATCCTTTCGGTCAACAATTCCGGCGCCGACGCCGGCACCGTCGACGAGCGCTTCGGCGACTGCATCCACGACCTCGACGCCATCCGCGACTGGGCGCTTCGCCGCCGCCACTCTTCCATCGTCTGGATCGGCCATTCCACCGGCTGCCAGAAGGCGACCTGGTGGCAGGCCCGCCGCCAGGACCCCGCCACCGCCGCCGTCGTCCTCCTGGCCCCCGCCGACGACAACGCCATCCTCGAACGAGACCTGGGCCCCCGCCGCCTCGCCCAAAAGATCGACTGGGCCCGCCGCCAGATCGCCGCCGGCCGCCCGGAGGCCGTCTTCGAACAGGGCTACGAACGCTTCTCCGCGCGCCGCTTCCTGTCCGTCGCCGAGCCCTCGCGCCCCGAAGCCTCCGTCTTCCGCTATGCCGGACGCCTCGCCGCCTTCCGCAAGCTCCGCTGCCCCGTCCTCGCGGCCTTCGGCGAAGAGGAGGAGTTCGCCGCCATCCCCCCCCGCGAAATGCTCGACCACCTTGCCGCCGTCACCCGTTCCGCCGACTTCACCGACTGGCTCCTCCCCGGGACCGGACATTCCTTCCGCGAGGCCGAGGAGGCCCTCGCCGTCGCCACCTGCGAATGGATCTGGGACGCCTTCGAGGGCGAACCATGAGAATCACCGGCGGCATCCATCGCGGACGCCTCCTCAAGGCGCCGCCGACCGGCCTCCGGCCGACCCAGGACCGCGTCCGTTCGGCCCTTTTCTCCGCCCTGGCGACGGTCGTCCCCGGGGCCCGCGTCCTCGACCTCTTTTCCGGCACCGGCTCCCTGGGGCTCGAAGCCTGGTCCCGCGGCGCCGAGGCGGTCGATTTCGTCGAATCCGCCGCCCCGACGCTTCGCATGCTGAAGGCCAACATCGCCGCCCTTCGCATGCCCCCGGCCGTCGGACGCGTCATCCCTGCGGATGTCTTCCGGTTCCTCGACGGACCGCCCCGTTCCCCGCATGCGCCCTACCGCATCATCCTGGCCGACCCCCCCTACGCCATCGCCCGCGAACATCGCTACATGGCGCGCATCGCCACCCTCCTGGCGGCCGCAGGATGGCTCGAATCGCCGGCGTTCTTCGTCTTCGAGACCGAGGGCCGCGACCCCCTCGAAGCGCTTCCCTCCTTCGACCTCGCCCTCGACCGCGAATACGGCGCCACCCGCCTCCTCGTCTGGCGCCACGCCTGATCCGCCCCCGGTCCCTTGTCTGGCAACCCTGCCGGCCCGGCTTCGTCCCCGGCCTCGTCTGCCTTCCGCCGACTCCCCCCGTTTCGTCTCGCCGAACTCTTCCCCTTGCCCCATCATGACGCTGTGAGATTATGGCGAAACATTAAGGATTTTATCCTTTTTCGCGTTTTTCCAGGTGCGGCCGCCAGCCATGCCGGTTTCACCTCGTGTCGCCCCCCCTCCTGACGTGATGGCATCGGAGCCCATGATCCTTGAGACCTGGGCGCCATTCCCTCGCCCCCCGTTGTCCGCGGTTACGCCCTTTCGGCCGTGCCCCTTTCATGAAAAGGCGGGGCGGGGAGGGGCCGTTCACCAGATCCAAACGCCTGCCGTATCCTTTGGCCATCGCCCATGCCCCGCCACCAGGGCCGCGATGGTGCCCCCGCCGGCCTCCATGAGCCCAGATGCCTTCGTTTCCGCCCGCCGTCGAAGAGCGAGCCGCATCCGTCTCCCGGTTGACCCCTGCCGACTTTAGACACGCTCCGCTTATGTGCTTTCTAGGCTTGCCTAGCGCCCCAGGCCCATGGTCCTCGGCCTCTCTAGTCCTCTAGGTCCCTGGCCCGCCTCGCCCTCCCTAGACCGAAATGCTTCTTCTCCATCTCGTGAGATTATGGACAAACCCGAAGGATTTTCCATGAAATCACGCGCTGGATCGGGGCTTGACAAACGGGCGCCGGGAGGGCATCCTTGTCCAAGAACGAACGTTTTGGCAAGAAAAAGGGAGTCCATTATGCAACGAGCCAGGAAAATGCCGCCGCCGCCGATCCCCGGGCGCAAGAAGCACCGGAAAAACGCTCGTCGGCGCCGTCGTGCGGAACTGCGCCGCGAAGGGGACCGGTGCGAGCGCGAA
>JAZQOP010000287.1:0-13038 GCA_045627965.1 Kiritimatiellia bacterium
CCCCGGCCCCGGTGCCCGCCCTTCCCGCCAGATCCCGCGCCGCCGACTTCCCCGGACCCCTTCGTCCGCCGCCCCCCGCCAACCTCCCGGGCGTTTCCAAGATGCCGTGAGATTAAGGTGGGGCATTGGGGTTTTTGCGGATTTCCAGGGCGGGGGGGCGGTCCCGGCGGGCGGGCCGGGGGGGCGCCTTTTTCGCGGCCGCCTGTTACGCGAGGGCGGGCAGGAGGCCGGTGAGGCGGGCGTAGGCGGCGGAGAGGGACTCGCCTGACGGGGCGACGCGGCCCCGTTCGAGCGAAAGGTCTGCGGCCAGGCGCCCCCGGGAAAGGATGAGCGCGCGCGAGGCGGAGGCGACGGCCTCGGGGAGCTGGTGGGTCGAAAAGAGGACGGTCCGGGTCTGGGCGATGGCGGCGATCCACTCGCGCAAGATCTGGGTGGTGGCCCAGTCGAGGCCCGCGTGGGGTTCGTCGAGGAGCATGACGAGCGGGTCGGCGAGGAGGCAGTCGGCGAACCCGACACGGCGCTGGTAGCCGAGCGAGAGGTCGGCGATGCGGACGCCTGCGACGTCCTCGAGGGCGCACTGCTTGATGGCGACGCGGACCTGGTCGCGGCGGCGGCGCGAATCGAGGCCCTTGAGGGCGGCGCGGAAGGCCAGGAAGGACCGGACGGACATCTCGGGGGGCAGGGCGGGGCGCTCCGGGAGGTAGGCGATGCGGCGGCGCATGTTGACGGCGTTGGCCACGGCGTCGCAGCCGCCGATCGAGAGCGTCCCCTTGCCCGGGGCGAGGATGCCGGCCAGGATGCGCAGGAGGGTCGTCTTGCCCGAGCCGTTGGGGCCGAGCAGGACGACGGCCTCGCCGGCGTGCAGCTCGAAGGAGACGTCGGCGAGCGCCTCGTGGCGTCCGAAACGGCGCGAGAGGCCTTTGGCTTCGACGAGGGGGGCGGGCGTGGAGGGTTCGGCGGGGGGCATGGCGGCGGGACTTATTCGCCGGGGCGGACCTGGATGCGGAGGAAGAGGGCGGGGTCGGCCTCGACGGGGACGTCGGTGGTGACGACGTTGAGCGGCGGCGTCGCGGGAACGTCGTCGAGGATCGTCGTCCAGGAGGTGTCCGCGGACAGGACGGTGGCGGCGTCGACGGCGTAGACGCGGCGGGCGGAGGAGGGCCATTCGAGGACGACCCGTCCGGCATCCGCGCCGGACGTCGAGACGGCGGAGACGAAGAGGACCGAGGCGGGGTCGGTCGGGTCGGTCCCGGCCAGGTATTCGCCGAGGTTGGCGGCGCCGTCGCCGTCGGAGTCGGCGGAGGCGACGCAGTTGGTGGGGCCGCCGAAATACTGCGTTTCCCAGGCGTCGGGGATGCCGTCGCCGTCGGGGTCGACCTTGGAGGGGTCGACGGGCGTCTCGGCGGCGAGGAAGTCGAGGACGCGCGTCATGACGGTGGCGCGGCGGGCGGCGTCGTCGATGGTCTCGAAGGGGATGCCCATCACGACGGTCCGGGCGGAGGCGTTGGACCAGGCGACGGCGGCGACGTAGGAGCCGGAGCCGTAGGTGGCGAGGGAGACGGCGCCGGCGGCGGGGGTGAAGGCGTCGGGATAGTCGGCGGGGTAGATGTCGCCGCGGATGTTTTCCAGGCGCTGGGTGGCGTTGGTGTGGAAGGCCAGGGAGACGTTGGAAAGGATCGTCCCGGAGAGGCCCTGGGCGCTGGCGGCGGCGCCGCTGTCGCGGGCGTAGGCGACGTGGAGGACGTTGGTCAGGAAGACCTTGTCGGCGGCGGACCCCTTCGAGCCGAGGGCGTAGGCGATCCCGGAGCCGCTGACGAAGAGGCGCCCGCCGGCGTCGAGGTAGGCGGCGACGACCGCCTGCTCGGCGGCGGAGAAGGTCTCGTGCTCGGTGGATTCCTTGCCGAGGCCCCAGACGACGGCGGGATACTGGGCGAGCAGGGCGGCGGTGACGCGGTCGGCCGTGACGGAATCGAAGGCGCGGCCGGCGGCGTGGATGGCGGCGCCGTGCTCCTTGACGTAGTCGCGGGCGTTGACCATGCGGGGGCGGACGAGCGTCGCGTAGTTGCCGACCTTGGCGACGAAGAGGCCCGGCGAGCAGGCGTAGTCGGCGCGCGTGAAGCCGTCGACGTAGAGGACGGGCGTCGAGGCGGCGGCGTCCGCCGGCAGGCAGGCCCCGACGACCGGCGAGGGCATCGACAGGCCGCCGGCGTTGGTCGCGACGACGCGGAAGTAGAACGGGGTGTCCGCGTCCAGGCCCGCCAGCGCCAGGCTCGTCGCGCCGCCGGCGACGGCGACGGGGTTGCCGAACGCCAGGCCGTCGAGCGAGGACTCGACGAGGTAGCCCGAGGCGGGGGCGCCGGAGAAGGCCGTGGCGGCGGGGGCCGCCCAGGCGACCGTCAGCTCGCCGGGGGCGGTGCGGCGGACGGAGACCGACGTCGGCGCGTCGGGCGCGTCGTTGGTCGGGATGGACGCGCGGTAGTAGGAGGTGATGTGGCGGCGGATGCCCCGGACGCTCGAGCGGGCCAGCTGGTCGCGGCCGGCCAGGGTGCGCATGGCGTAGGCGTCCTCCAGGTTGTCGTGGAAGGCGACCTCGTTGATCGTCGCGTCCATGTAGGGGTTGCTCAGCTCGCCGTAGCTGCCCTTGAGGTAGCCGCCCGAGGAGCGCCCCCAGGACGGCACGACGCCGGCGGCGCCCGCCGCCGTCATGTCCACGTTGCACTGGTTCGCGAGCGACCAGGCCAGGTTCGACTGCGCGGGATAGAGCGACGGGTAGTTCGAGTAGATGCCGTTGGCCCCCAGGCCGATCGCCCCGCGCCCGCCGCTGGCGTTGGAGTGGAGGCCGACGTAGATGCGGCGCCAGCGCGCCCAGCCGTTCGTGCGGCACATGGCGCTGGCCATGCGGCGCGGCGCGCCGACGTTGTCGTCCATGTCGATGTAGCCGTCGAGGTCGTAGATGCCCTTCGACATCCCGTAGCCGAGGCCCGCCTCGATCCAGTAGCGCGAGGCCTCCAGCTCGCGCGGGAAGCCCGACACCCCCGCCGTGCCGCGCGAGATGCTGCCCATGCCGTTGCCGAAGCGGATGGCGTCCGCCACCGCCACCGGCGCCGAGGAGCCGTTGGAGGAATCGTCCGCGTCGGGGTCGTAGTTGACGATGTTCACCCAGCCGTTGCTGCCGGCGTCGAAGTAGTAGCTGCCCAGCCAGACCCAGCCGTTGCCGACCTGGTTGTGGTTCACGCGCACCTCCGTCAGGCCGCCGCGGTGGAAGATGCGGTAGAGCTGGTTGATGCGGTCCGAGCCCGTGCGGGTCCAGGCATAGACCGGATACTCGCCCGCCGCCGGGATGTTCGGCCGGTAGCAGGCCCAGGCCGTCGTGGCCGACGTGTCGGCGTCGGCGTAGAGGTAGGGCACCTCGTTGGCCTTGCCGTAGTATTCCGCCACGGCCGTCGACGCCTGCCAGGGGCCGCCGAAGGTCACGACGCCCTTCGCGGTGTCCTCCAGGTCCGTGTTGTCCAGCACCACCTCGTTCGTCTGGTAGCCGACCGGGCGGAACGGCACCACCGTCGCGCCCGCCGCAAAGGCGTGCTTCACGAAGAAGTTCACCTGGTCGACGTTGCCGTAGTCCTCGACGATCCCGTTCGTCCAGCCGCGCCCGAGCCCCCACGTGTCGAGCCCCGACGACGCGCAGTAGCCGTGCCCCGGCGACGTGTAGACCACCACCCCCGAGAGCGCGCCGCGCGCCTGGCGGGCCGTCGCCTGCGGCAGCCCCGCCGACGGGCGGACCGGCACCGGCTCGTTCGTCGCGGCCTGCGGCTGCGTCCGGGCGTGGGCGTGGGCCCAGGCCGAACGGCGGTCGGTCCCGTGCAGCGCCTGGACGCGGACGTAGCATTCGGTGTTCGGCGCGAGGCCGGAGATCGTCTCGACCGTGTAGAGGGCCTCGTGAGGGAAGCCCGGCAGGCGATAGGCGTCGCGGAAGTCGCCGCCCGGCCCCGAGAGGGCCACGCGCAGCGAATGGACCGTCGCGCCGCGCAGGTAGGTGTTGCGCCAGGCGTTCGGGGCGACGACCTTCACGTAGAGGTTCGTCCCGTCGAGCGCGCCTGCCGGCAAATCCCGGTAGAAGTCCACCGGGCCGCCGTCGCCCGTGCTTGCGGCCACCTCCGAGCCCAGGAGGTTCCACTCGCCGCCGTCGACCTTCCAGTAGGCCTCGACGCGCGTCGTCTCCGCCGTCCCCAGCGCGTTCCAGGCGCCGTGCGTGAAGGCCACCGTCGCCGCCTCGGCGCCGCCGATCTCGAAGGGGCCGCCGACGATCGCCTGGCCGTTCGTGCCGACCAGGAAATGGCCGTAGTTCGAGGCGTCATAGTAGGCGTAGGCGGGGCCCGAGCGCACGCTGCCGGCCGTCCCCGTCACGGCGGCGCCCTCGTAACGCCACGTCGCGTCCGTGCCAAACCCCAGCGTGTTCGTCGGGGAGTAGAGCGTGCGCGCCTCGAACGGCGCCGTGCTCGCATCCAGGATGTAGCCCTCCAGGTCCGCCCCGTCCGCCTCCGACCAGTTCACCGTCATCGAATCCGGCGTCAGGCTTGTCAGCGCCAGCGACGACCGGTCGAACTGCCCCGGCGTCACCCGCACCGCCTCCGGCCACTCGTCGCTCGCGGCGGACGGGTGGATCCGCACCGACACGTCATACGAACGGCCCGCCTCCCGCCCCGGGAACGCCATCGAGAACCCGTCCACCCCCGTCCACTGCTCCGCCGCCGGCACCGGATTGACCGCGATGTCCTGCAGCAGGACCGTCTGGCCGCTTCCCGTCGACGTATTCGTCACGCACAGCACGATGCCGCCCACGGCCTCGTCCATCGCCAGGGGGGCCGCCGGCTTCCAGGAGTTCGTCAGGATGCCCGCGTAGAGGTTCACGGGAAAGTCCGCCGCCTTCGCGAAGGTCGCCCCGCCGTCCAGGCTGTAGAGCAGCGCCAGCTTCCGCCCGTCGAGGTTCGCGCTGCCGGCCGAGCGATAGGCCAGGCGCACCTCCTCGATGTCGTCGGGGAACAGCGGCAGCGTCACCGACGCGCGCGAGTCGTCCAGCCACAGGCACCCCTCGTTGCCATAGTAGCGGTTCGTGACATAGCACCCCGTGTAGCGCAGCCGCCACGTATCGCCCGCCACGTTCGTCGAGAGGTTCGCCGACGCCTTCGCGTCCGGATTCTGCGCCCAGCCCGTCGCCGCCGTGAAGCCATCCTCGAAGTCGAGCAGCACCTGCACCGGCGACACCCGCACGTCATACGTCGCCCCCCGATACCCCTCGTTCCACTGTAGCAGGAACGCGTCGTCGGAAACCCCCGTGAACCACGTCGCCGGCCACGTCGCCGCACTCCGCGCCCCGCGGGCCGGCGCCTTCCGCTCCCGCGCCGCGCGAGCCGCCGCAATCTTTGCCGGCACCACGTCGCGCGGCACCTCGCAGGCCGACTCCTGCGGACGGTCCGCCGGCCCCCACGCCTCCTCGACGGCATCCAGCCCGTCGCCCTCCACCTCCGCCGAAGCCCCGGCGACCAGACCCATGACGGCCCCGAGCCACACGAGCAGGCCGGTCCGCCAAACCAACGAAAGAGAAGATGTGCGTTTCATGACCCCGCCATTCTATCTTCCTTCCCACGCGCGCGCAAGGAAAACACGACGCCGCCCTGCCGCGGACAATTCCCGCTTGCCTCCCGATATAAATTTTGGCATATATCGGGAACGCCCATGCGCCCCCTCCGTCCCAGCTCCGCCTTCACGCTCGTCGAGCTCCTGGCCGTCGTCGCCGTCGTCGGCATCCTGGCGTCGGTGGCGACGTTCGCGGCCCTGCGCGCCGTCGCCCGGGGCCGCACGGCCGCCTGCCAGCTCAACCTGCGCACCTGGGGCAACGCCTTCTACGCCTACGCCGCCGACCACAAAGGCTTCTTCCCGCACGGCGACGACCAGACCCGCGCCGACAAGTCCGGCTGGGCCGACGACCCGCACGACCACAGCTACGTCGACGAGCTCCCCCCCTACCTCGGCCTCCCCGCCTGGCGCGACTACCCCCCCGGGCGCAAGCCCCTCGGCTCGCCCTGGCAATGCCCCGCCGCCGAGCTTGCCGACCCCTCGGAATACGCCTTCGACGTCCGAAACGACGGCATCCGCACCTACGCGATGAACACCTACCTCTCCTACGACTTCGACTACGGCGGGCTCGGCCCCCGCGGCGGCCCCTACCTCAACACCCTGCGCTGCGAAGCCCCCGCCCGCACCATCCTCATGTTCGACCAGTGCGCCAGCCCCTCCGACACCCCCACCCGCGGCCGCAAGGCCGAGGCCGGCCTCCATTCCGCCCAGGACCCCACCTACATCTCCACCCGCCACAAAAAGGCGCTTTCCGGCTCCGGCGCCAACTTCCTCTTCCTCGACGGGCACGTCGACTGGCGCGACGACGTCTGGGTCAAGGTCCATTCCGACGTCCCCCGCCCCGGCGACCGCGAATGGCTCCCCTACGACTACGGCCGCGAATAGCCGTCCGCCCCGCCTCCGCAAAACGCGTTTCCATTCAATGGAAGCACATTTCCGGCGTTTTTCCACACAATGGAAACGTGTTTCCGCCCGTTTTCCACACAATGGAAACGTGTTTTTCGCCGGGCGTCCTGGCCGCGGCCGCCTCGCGTCACTTCCCGACGGCGGTGCCGATCTTGCCGCCGAGGACGACCTCGGCCAGGGAGCGGCCGTCGCGCATCTTGGGGGTGATCCGCGAGGCCCAGAGCATGCGGCGCTTGGCGCGGACGACGAGGTGGTGCGCAGGCAGGAAGAAGCAGAGCGTATCCAGCGCACGCGCCAGCCAGAACAGCGGGGCCATCAGCATGAAGACCAGGCGGGCGCGCTTCAGGGCGTCGGCCTGGAGGGCCATCGGCTCGGCGGACTGGGGCAGGAACCCGGCGAAGAGCTCGGCGAGGACCGTCGCCAGCTCGGTGAAGAACTTGCCGTAGGAGAGGCGCTCCTCGATGTCGAAGCCGTCCTTCATCGCGTCGAACAGCTCGGTCGGCGTGAAGCCGGGGTGGCGCGCCTGGCGCGAGGAATCAACCAGCCCGGCGACGCGGCGCAGGGCCGTCGCCAGGGAGGACCGGCGGCGGCGGATGTGGAGGACGAGGCGCGACTTGGGCTTGAGGATGCGATGGAGCTCCTTCATGAAGGCCGCCGGGGCGTCGACGTATTCCAGGGCGTCCGCCACCACCGCCGCGTCCGCCGACGCCTCGTCGAGGGGGATTTTCGGGAGGTCCAGGAGGGGCGCCTCCTGGGCGCCGGGGGCCTCCGCCGCGCGCAAGACGGCCGCATGGGCCGGCCCGTAGGCGGCGCAAAGCCAGCGGCGGCGTCCCGCGGAGGCGGGATCGGCCTCCGCGACGAGGCGGCGCAGCTGCTCGGCGGCCGCTTCGTCGCCCATCGCGACCAGGACCGTCCCGTCCTTGGGCAGCTCGGCGGCCGCCTTCATGGCGGCGGCCTGCTTGCGGCGCAGGGGGGCCCAGGAAAAGATGGCCTGCCGCAAGGCCGCCACGTCCGCGCCGAGGGCAGGGACGGCGGGGGGGGGCATTTCCGACTTCGAGGTGTTCTCCGTGCTCATATCCATTTCTTTCCGGTCCATTTGGCTTCGATTGGCAGGCGCATCAGCCCAAGACATCCCCCACCGCCACGCGTCGGCCGTTGACGAGCGCGCCCGCCGGCATCGCCCCCTTGCCCGCCGGCTGCGCCGCGAGGATGCGGAGCGTCCCCTCGCCCGTCGCGACCGACAGCGAGGCGGCATCCGCGGCCAGGACCTGGCCGGGGATGGCGGAGGGGGGGGGGGCGTCGGGGCGCCAGTCGAGGTCGAGGAGCTTCAGGGGGGTCCCGTCCGGCAGGGCGGCCGCCGAGCCCGGCCAGGCCAGGAAGGCGCGCCAGCGGTTGAAGATCCGGCGGGCCGGCAGGGTCCAGTCGACGCGGCCGTCCGCCTTGTCCAGGCGCGGCGCGGGGACGGCCAGGGCGTCGTCCTGGAGGGTCCCGGCGAGGGGGGCCTGGGCGTCGCGGAAGCGGTCGAGGACGTCCAGGAGCTGGCGTGCGCCCTGGTCGGCCAGGCGCGCCGCGAGGGCCGGGTAGGTCTCTGCGGGGCCGACGGGGGTCCGGGACTGGTCGAGGAGGTCGCCCGCGTCCATCCTGGGCGTCACGTAGAGGATCGAGACGCCGGTCTCGGGGTCGCCGTTTTCGAGGGTGCGCTGCATCGGGGTCGCGCCGCGATATTTCGGCAGGAGGGACGGATGGATGTTGATCGTGCCCAGGCGGGCCGCGCCCAGGAAGCGCTTGCGCAGGAACTGGCCATAGGCGGCCACGACGACCACGTCCGGGCGGAGCGCCTCGACCGCCGCGACCGCCTGGGCGTCGTCCGGGTCGTTCACGTCCTCCGGCTGCAGCAGGGGCAGGTGCAGCTCCTGGGCGGCGAGGGCCGCGGGGCATTCCGTCAGCTTGCGTCCGCGGCCCGCGAGGCGCGGCGGCTGGGCCACGACGGCCAGGACCTGGTCGCGGGCGGCGGCCACGACGGCGCGCAAGGCGGGGACCGCCAGATCCCCCGTTCCGCAAAATACGATTTTCAACCCGGGCATCGTCCGCACCTCCAAGCGTTCTTCGGGGGCCTAGAGCAGGTCCGCCAGCGTCTTGCCCTTCAGGCCGTCGTCCAGGGCGCGCAGGATGTCCGCGAAGGCCGACTTCAGTTCCGGCAGGCGGACGACGAGCGAGGTGGCGATGGAGCGGTCCTCCGGCTTGGTGAGGACGTCCTGGACGACCTCGGAGAGGGGCATTTCGGCGGGGAGGCCCTTCAGCGTCAGGGTCCAGCCGCCCGACTTGGCCAGGTAGTTCCGCGCGACGAGGGCCTCGGCCACCTCCGAGACGAGGCGGAAGGGGACGCGGCGTTCGTTGACGAACTGGTTGAGGTCGATCGTGCCGCGTTCCTGGAGCTTCCGGGCGCCCGCGGCCAGGAGGGCCAGGGCGACGGCCAGGCGATCCGCCGGCGAGGCGCCCGAGGCCGCGCGCTCCTGCTCGTAGGTCGCCTGGTTCTGCATGGCGAAGTTGAGCTCGACGCCCAGCAGGAGGAGGACCCACATGATGTAGAGCCAGAAGAGGAAGATCGGGAGCGCCGCCACCGCCCCGTAGATGTAGTTGTAGCGCGCGACGCCGATCTGCAGGACGGCGAACACCTTCATCCACCCCCCCAGCACCAGCGTCGTGACCACGCTGCAGATCGCCGCGGGCCCGATCTCCACCTTCGTGTTCGGCACCAGGACGAACATCGCAAACATCGCCACCAGCAGGACCGCGAACGTGAAGAGGTTCTGGCCCCAGGTGCTTGCGTCCAGGTTCGCGGCCTGGATCTGGAAATTCTCGATGTAGAGCTTTGCGCGCACCGCCACGACCACGCCGATCAGCAGCGGGACCACCACCAGCAGCGTCGTATAGATCGGCACCTGCTTCACGAGGTCGCGCTCCTGGTGGACGCCCCAAATCCGGTTGAAGCCGCGCTCGATGTTCATCAGCAGGCAGACGGCCGTCACGATGAACGCGCACAAGGCGATCCACCCCAGGGCGGCGAAATTCGTCTGGGTGACGATCTCGATCAGCTGGCGGATGAACTGCTGCATCCCGTCCGGCATTTCCAGGAACCACGGCTCCCCGAGGGCGCCCGTCAGGAAATCGTCGCCCATGCCGAACCCGCGCATCACGGAGACGGCCACCGCGAGCACGGGCACCAGGGCGGTGAGGGTCCCGTAGGTCAGCGCCGAGGCGTGGACCGTCAGGTCGTCCTGGAGGAAGCCCTTGTAGGTCAGGAGCACGACGCGCAGCGTCTTCTTCCACGAGCGGTCCGACGTGCCGACGCACCACACCCCGTGCGTCAGGAAATTCTTCAAACGGGTGAACGTCTCGAGAAACGACATGGGCTCTACTCCTTCGTTGACCGTGCCCGAGGCGGGACTCGAACCCGCACGCCCCGGAGGGCAAGGGATTTTAAGTCCCTGGCGTCTGCCATTCCGCCACTCGGGCAACCCGCCTTTCCTAGCACAAAAGCGTCCTTTTTGCAATCGCAACCGCACGCGGGCGGGGCGAAATCGGCGGCGGGGGGGCGGCGGGGGGGGGAGTCCGCTTGCAATCCCGTTCGTCTGCGCTAGTCTTCCGCCCCCAAGGAGGCCCCCCATGACGACGCAAACCCTCACCATCCAGTTCCAGGCCCTGCCGAACGACGAGCTCGCCCCCGACGACCGCGACCTCTGCGCGGCGGCGGCGGCCGCCGCCCTGCGCGCCTACGCCCCCTACTCCCGCTTCCACGTGGGTGCCGCCGTGCGCCTGTCCAACGGCCGCCTCGTCGACGGCAACAACCAGGAGAACGCGGCCTATCCCTCCGGCACCTGCGCCGAGCGCACCACCCTCTACTACGCCAACGCCGCCTTTCCCGACGCCGCCGTCGAGACGCTGGCCATCGCCGCCTGGCACAACGGGGGGCCCGTCCCCTTCATCTCGCCCTGCGGCGCGTGCCGCCAGGTCATCATGGAGACGGAAACCCGCCAGGGGCGGCCTATCCGCATCCTGCTCCACGGGCGCGACACGACCTACGTCCTCGGCTCCGTCCACGCCCTCCTGCCCCTCTGGACCCCGCCGAAATCCGACAAGGCCCTCGAAAGCTAGGTAACCTTCGGCGTCCCCGCGGCGACGAGGATGCCGCCCACCCCTTCCCGAAAGGCCCCCATGCTCGGAACCGTCCTGACCGTCGCCGTCGACATCCTGAACGCCGCCTTCGTGCTGCTCTGCCGCATGGGGCCGTGGCTGACCGTCGGCTTCCTCGTCGCCGGCATCGTCGGCACCCGCCTGCCGCGGGCCGCCGTCCAGCGGCACCTGGGGGCCACGTCGGGCCTTGGCGGCATCCTCAAGGCGGCCGCGGTCGGCGTGCCGCTGCCCATCTGCTCGTGCGGCGTCATCCCGGTTGCCGCGTCGCTCGTGCAGTCCGGGGCCGGCATCGGGCCCGCGATCGCCTTCCTGGCCGCCACGCCGCAGACCGGCATCGACTCGATCGCCGCCACCTACGCCCTGCTCGGCCCCCTCTACGCCATCCTCCGGCCCCTCGCGGCGCTCGCCGCCGGGCTCCTCGCCGGGGCCCTTGCCGCGCTCCTCCCCGCCGCCCGCGGCCGGGCCGGGGCCGCGCCTGCGGCGGATGCGGCGGCGGCGACCGTCGCCGCCCCCGCCGCCCGCCCCTCCGTCCTGCGCGTCGCCGCCGACATCCTCGCGCAGGCGTTCGGGACCGTCTTCGGGCGCATCGCCAAGCCCCTGGCGCAGGGGCTTCTCCTGTCCGCGATCCTGCTCGTCGTGCTCCCCGGCGACTTCTTCGCCGGCTTCCTGGCCGGGCACGACCTGCTGGCCATGCTCCTGATGCTGGGCGTCGGCCTGCCCCTCTACGTCTGCTCCATGGGGGCGCTGCCCATCGCCGTCGCCCTGATGGCCAAGGGGCTCCCGCCTGCCGCCGCCTTCGTATTCCTCGTCGCCGGCCCCGCCGCCAGCGCCGTCACCCTGACCACCGTCTCGTCGCTCTTCGGGCGCCGCGCCACCGCCCTCTACCTCCTGGCCATCTCCGCGACCGCCCTGCTCTCCGGCGCCCTGCTCGCCTGGCTCTACGGCATCCTTCCCGCGTCCTTCCTCCCCGTCTTGCCCGTCTCTTCGGCCGCGTCCGCCACCGACCTGCCGCCGCCCACCGCCCTCCAGCTCGCGGCCGGCCTCTTCCTCCTCGCGCTGCTCGCCGGGCACCTCTTCCGCCCCCTCTTCAGGAAGCGCTGAACCGCCGTCCCCCGCGCCCCGCGCCCGCCACCCCGGCGTCGTCCACGCCCCGGCCCCGGTCGCGCAACCTTGCGGCGAAACATTGGGAATTTCCCGCATTTTCCGTTTCTCGCGCGTCCGTCGGCGGCGCGCCGCGGGGTGCGTTTTCCTGCGCGGCCGCGCCTAAACGCTTGTGCCGCCGCCCTGCGCGGTGGTAGGGTTGCGGCGCCATGGGCAAGAACTCCTACACCTTCAAGCTGACACCGGCGCAGATCCAGGCCGCGGAAACCCGCCTTTCGGGCGGCCCCTGGAAGCCCGTCGAGGTCCCCTACTCGCGCGTCGCCGTCGAAGCCGAGGGCTGCCGCGCCATCCTCTACGCCAGCGGCAAGCTCCTCGTGCAGGGGCGCGGCGCCGAGGCGTTCGTCCAGTTCGTCGTCGAGCCCGACATCCTCGGCGCCGTCGCCATCGGCTACGACGAAACCCTCCACCCCGAGGAATACGAGCCGCACATGGGCATCGACGAAAGCGGCAAGGGCGACTTCTTCGGCCCCCTCGTCGTCGCCGCCGCCTACGTCGACGCCGACATCGCCCGCGACCTCCGCGCCATGGGCGTCCGCGACTCCAAGGAGATCACCTCCGACTCCGCCGCCCTGGCCCTCGCCCGCCAGGTCCGCGCCCGCCTCGGCGAAGACCGCCTGGCGATCCTGCGCCTCGCGCCCGAGACCTACAACCGCCTCTACGAGCAGTTCGCCTCCATCAACCGCCTCCTCGCCTGGGGCCACGCCCGCTGCATCGAAAACCTCCTCGGCAAGGTCCCCTCCTGCCCGCGCGCCCTCTCCGACCAGTTCGGCCCCGACCGCCAGATCCGATCCGCCCTGATGGAAAAGGGCCGACGCATCCGCTTTTCGCAGCACCCTCGCGCCGAGGCCGACGTCGCCGTCGCCGCCGCCTCCATCCTCGCCCGCGCCGGCTTCCTCGTCACCATGGACGCGCTCTCCAAGGCCGCCGGCACGACCCTGCCCAAGGGCGCCTCGGCGGCCGTCGCGGCGGCCGGCCGGCGCTACGTCGAGGCCCGCGGCGGCGCGGCCCTGCTCGGCGTCGCCAAGGTCCATTTCAAGACGACCGACGACATCCTCCGGGCCCTGGGCCGCACCCGCGCCGGCGAGGGCCTCCCCCCCGCCAGGGAAAAGAAGCCCTTTGCGCCCTTTGCCCGCAAGAAAAGCC
>JAZQOP010000288.1:0-1936 GCA_045627965.1 Kiritimatiellia bacterium
CCGGCCCCCGTCACAGCCCGATCACCGCCGTCCCGATCGAGAAGTAGATCAGCACCCCCAGGATGTCCGCCACCGACGTGATCAGCGGCGTCGACGCCGTCGCCGGGTCCAGCTTCATCTTGTTCAGCAGCATCGGCAGCAGCGTGCCGATCAGCGACCCCATCACGACGACCGCGAACATCGACAGGCTCACCACGATGGCCACCTTCGCCGACGAATCGTTCGGGCTCGCCATCGTCCACCCCAGCACGAACACCGCCGCCGACATCGCCGCCGCAATGATCGCCGCCACCCCGATCTCCCGCAGGAACAGCTTGAACCAGTCCGACGGCTCCACCTCGCCCGTCGCCATCGCGCGGACCACCAGCGTCGACGCCTGCGCCCCCGCGTTGCCGCCCGACCCGATGATCAGCGGCAGGAAGAACACCAGCGACACCACCTGCTTGATCGTCTCCTCGAACATCGACAGCCCCGTCCCCGTGAAGATGTTCACCAGCACCAGCCCCAGCAGCCATCCGATGCGCTTGCGCACCAGCAGCCCCGCCGTCGCCTCCTTCAGCGACACCTGGAAGCTCGACACCGACGCCATCTTGTGGAAGTCTTCCGTCGCCTCCTCTTCCGCGACGTCGAGGATGTCGTCCACCGTCACGATCCCCAGCAGGATCCCGTCCGGGTCCACCACCGGCAGCGCGTAGAGGTCGTATTTCTGGAACATCTGGACCGCGAACTCCTGGTCCTGCTGCGACTCCAGCGCCGCGTAGTTCCCGTCCAGCAGGTCCGCCACCTTCGTCAGCGGCGGCGAAAGGATGAGCTTGCGCAGCCGCAAGTCGTCCTTCAGCTTCCCCTTCTCGTCGGTGATGTAGATCATCGTCATCGTCTCGGAGTCCATGCCCACCGCCCGCAGATGGGCCAGCGACTGCTCCACCGTCCATTCCGGACGCACCTGCACATAGCGGTCGGTCATCAGGCGGCCCACCGAGTTCTCGGGATAGGCCAGCAGCGCCAGCGCACGCTTGCGGTCCGCGTCCGGCAGCAGCGCCAGCAGACGCTGCACCACGCGCGCCGGCATCTCCTCGAACAGGGCCGTCCGGTCGTCAGGCGTCAGGCCCGCCAGCGTCGCGCGCACCTCCTCCAGCTGCATGTTCTTCAGCAGCAGCTCCTGGAACGGCGGCTCCAGCAGCGAGAACACCTCGTCCGCCAGCGCGCGCGGCAGCACGCGGAACAGCAGCACCCCCGCCTTGTCGTCCGCCGCCTCGATCAGCTCCGTGATCTCCGGCGCGGGCTGCTTCGACAAAAACTCGCGGACGTCGTTGAGGCGGTTGGCCTCCACGAGTTCGAGGATGTCGGGCAGCAGCAGGTAGCGCAAGATCACGGTCGTTCTCCGATGCCCGAATCATACCCCGCGCCGCCCCCCGCCTGCCAGCCCTTTTTCGCCTCCCGGCCATTTTCCGGAAACACGTTTCCATTGTGTGGAAAAAGTGGCCAAACACGCTTCCATTGTGTGGGAAAACCCGCAAAACACGCTTCCATTCAATGGAAACCTGTTTGGGCCCCCGCGGCCCGTCTCATTCGCCCTGGGCGTATCCCACCATCACCGCCCCCGTCCCGTCCGTCCGCCGGACCGCCAGCCGCCGTTCCGCCCCGTCCCCCCAGCGCAGCTCCACCCGCGCCGGCAGGTCCACCTCCCGGACGCCGCCGACGCCGCCCGACACCTCCGCCCGCCCGGCCCCCTTCCGCCCGTCGGTCCACAGATACGCCGACGCCGTCCCGCCCCGTCCCGGCCACGTCACCGTCCCGGCCCCGTCCGCCAGCCACGCCTCGAACGCCCGCAGCGTCCCCGACACCTCCGCCGTCCCCCCCTCCACCGCCGCCTCGCGCATGTCCCACAGCGCCGACTTCTCGAAAGCCGGCCGCCCCGCCCACACCACCAGCGCCA
>JAZQOP010000289.1:0-14448 GCA_045627965.1 Kiritimatiellia bacterium
TCGCGGGCCGCTCGGAGATCGGCCCCTACCGGATTCGCCTTTTCGGGGGGATGATTCGGATTTTCATGCGTTCCCTCGCATGATTTCCGAACCCAAGCCCGGTCGACGGCTTTTCCATTCGCTCCCGTTGCGGATTCGCAAGATCGCCGATTTTTCACCACCTCAAAGCCCTATTCGGCAGGGCCCGATCTCCAAGCGGGCCGCCTTTTTGGGGCGAGTCCCGGGATGGCCACCTTTCCGCTGCGGCGGGGCGCATGGGGATCGTGGACTCCGCGGCAACCTTATAGGGCGGACGAACGGGTATCAAGCCTCAAGACGGCTGCTTGCATTTTGGCGGCAGGGGCGGGTTGCCGACAGGACAGTCTTCGCGGGGCCAACAAATCGCGCGCGATTCACCTTTTCTTTTGCCATGAGGGCCGGATTGGGCTATTTTTCACGGCGTCATGAACGACAATGAAAAGCCATCCCCTGCCCCGGCGCCGGCGGCCCTTCCCGACACGGTCACGGCCTACGACTTCCCCGACGGGCGCAAGCTCTACCTGCTGGGCACCGCGCACGTCTCCAAGCGGTCCGTCGATGACGTGAAGGCATGCGTCGAGGCCCTGCATCCGGATGTCGTCGCCATCGAGCTTTGTCCGCCGCGCTACGAGGGGCAGCTCAACCCCGAGGCGTGGAAGAAGACGAACCTCTTCCAAGTGATCCGGCAGGGCAAGTCGATGTTCCTGCTCGCCCAGCTTCTGCTGCAGGCGTTCTACCGCCGGCTCGGCGACAAGCTCGAAACGCAGCCCGGGGCCGAAATGATGGCGGGGGCGCGGCTTGCCGGCGAAACGGGGGCGCGGCTGGAGCTCATCGACCGGCGCATCGACCTGACCCTGCGGCGGACGTGGCGCCACCTCGGCTTCTGGCAGAAGTGCAAGATGGCGTGGACGATGCTGGGCTCGCTCTTCGCCTCCGACGAGATCGACGCCGAGGACATCGAGGCGCTCAAGTCGCGCGACCAGATGGACTCGATGATGGGCGAACTCGCGGGGCAATATCCCGCCGTCAAGCGCATCCTCATCGACGAGCGCGACCAGTATCTTGCCGAGCGTCTCCGGGCGCTGCCCGCCGACACGTCGAAGGTCGTCCTGGCCGTCGTCGGCGCGGGGCACGTCCCGGGCATTTTGCGGTCCATCGGCACGCCGCGCGAGCTGGCGCCGCTGGAGGCGCTGCCGCCGCCGTCGGCCGCCGCGCGCGCCTTGCCATGGGTCATTCCCGCCGCCGTTGTCGCGCTGATTGCATGGGGGTTCTGGCAGGGCGGCTTCGAGCGGGGGATCGACTCGATCACGATCTGGTGCGCCGTCAACGCGGTCTGCGCGGGCGTGGGGTGCCTTTTGGCGCTGCCGCATCCGCTGACCCTGCTGGCGGGCGCGGCGGCGGCGCCGATCACCTCGCTCAACCCGACCATTGCCGCGGGCTGGGTCGCGGGGCTTGTCGAGGCCTGGCTGCGGCCGCCCGCCGTAAGGGATTTCGAGACGCTGCCGACCGACATGCTGGGCTTCCGCACCTTTGTGCGCAATCCCGTCATGCGCATCCTGCTGGTCGTGGTGCTGACCAACCTGGGGTCGACCATCGGCACCGTCGCGGCCATTCCGTGGATCGCCTCGCTCGGGCACGCCGCCGCGGAGGCCCCCCTCCCCTGAACCTTTTCCCGCCGACCGGACGCTTAAACAATTGTTGGAGGTTCCCAAGATGAAAAAGACAACCCGCGCACTTCTCGCCATCGCCCTGGCCGCCGCGTTTGCCGCGCCGTCGGCCTTTGCCGAAGCCAAGCTTTCTCCCGAGACCGAGGCCCGCGCCCGCGACGCCGCGGCCCGCGGCGCCGAATGGCTGGCCCGGACCCAGCAGCCCGACGGCCACTGGGGCATGCCCGACACGCCCGCCCTTAGCGCGCTTGCCTTCTGGGCCCTCCAGCGCACCGATGCCGGGCGATATGCCGCGCGCATCGATGCCGGCGCCCGCTTCGTCCTGGGGAACGTCCAGCCCGACGGCTCGATCTTCAAGCGTCCCGAGCCCGGCGTCCGGGGCGGCGGCCTGGCCAACTACAACACGGCCGTCTGCCTATCGGCGCTGCATTCCCTGGGCAAGGCGCAGAGCGACCCCGAAATCCTGCGCGCCATGCAGGACGCCCGCACCTACCTGGCCGGCACGCAGTATCTCGACGAGGGCCTCTACCGCGGCGGCATCGGCTACTCCCCCGACCAGCCGGCCCCGCACGCCGACCTTTCCAACTCGCACATGGTCTACGAGGCGATGCACCTGACCCAGGACATCGAGGACCTCCGCGCCGACGGCGAAGCCAAGGCCGATCTGAACTGGGATGCCGCGCTGGAGTTCCTCTCGCAGGTCCAGAACCTTTCCGGAGTCAACACCAATTCGTGGATTTCCACGGAAGCCGACGACCAGGGCGGCTTCATCTACCGGCCGTCCGCCGTCGGCGGCGAAGCCCGGCGTCCGGCGCCCCCGTCGGGCGAAGGCGGGCGTCCCGAAGGCGGCCTCCCGCCGCCGCGCCAGCCCGAAGGGCAGCGCATGGGCCCCGACGGGCGCCCCCTGCCGCCGCCTCCCCCGCCGCCCGCCTGGGCCCGCCAGGGCGATGGCGCCCCGGTGCCGCCCTGGGCCCGCCGCCCCGACGACGCCAAGGCCGTCCCCGACGCCGAAGGAGCCGTCCAGGAGGCCGCCGCGGCGCCGGCCGACATCCCGGCCGCGCCCGCATCGCCCCGCTTCCCCCGCCGTCCGGAAGGCGCCTCGGGGATCGGCGACATCTCCGGCGAGCGTCCGGCCCGTCCCGAAGGCTCCGTCCCGGCGCCGCGCGGGGCCGCCGGCCATCCCGCCGTCGTGCACCCCTACGGTTCCATGACCTACGCCGGCATCCTGTCGCTCATCTACGCCCACGTCGACGCCGACGATCCGCGCGTCCAGGCCGCCCGCGAATGGACCCGGCGCCACTGGACCTTGGCCGAGAACCCCGGCATGGGCCCCGAAGGCCTCTACTACTTCTTCAACACCCTGTCGAAGTGCATGGCCGCCATGGGCGACGACTTCGTGACGCAGCCCGACGGCACGGCCATTCCGTGGCGCGAAGACCTGCTGCGGCGCCTCCTCGGCCTGCAGCGGCCCGACGGCTCGTGGGTCAACGACAACAACCGCTGGTGGGAAGCCGACCCCGGCCTCGTCACCTCCTACACTCTGCTCGCCATCGCCTCCGCCCTGGAGTAGGCGTCCCATGGCCGCCCCCACCCTCCTCATCCTGGCCGCCGGAATGGGCTCCCGCTACGGCGGGCTCAAGCAGATCGACGCGATGGGCCCCTCCGGCGAAACGGTCCTCGACTACTCCATCTTCGACGCCCTGCGCGCCGGCTTCGGCGATGTCGTCTTCGTCATCCGGCGCGACATCCTCGAGCCCTTCCGCGCCACCGTCGGCGCCCGATGGGAGCCGCGCATCCCCTGCCGCTACGTCTTCCAGGAGCTCGACGACGTCCCCGAGCCCTTCGCCGTCCCGGCCGGCCGCGCCAAGCCGTGGGGCACCGCCCACGCCATCCGCGCGGCCCGGGATGCCATCCGCGGCCCCTTCGCCGCCATCAACGCCGACGACTTCTACGGCGCCGACGCCTTCCGCGTCCTCGCCCGCGAGCTTGCCGACGAATCGCATCCTGCCACCGCCCACGCCATGGCCGCCTTCCGCCTCGACCAGACGCTTTCCGAAAACGGGACCGTCTCCCGCGGCGTATGCCTCTCCGACGGCAACGGCCTCCTCGCAGGCATCGAGGAGCACACCCAGGTCGCGCGCAATGCCGACGGACGCGGCCTCACCGACCTCGCCGCCCCCGACGCCCCGCTCACCGGCGCCGAGCCCGTCTCGATGAACTGCTGGGGCTTCCGCCCGTCCATCTTCGGCGAGCTCGAAAGCGCCTTCGTCGACTTCCTGTCCTCGCCCCAGGCGACCGCCCCCAAGGCCGAGTTCACCATTCCCGCCGTCATCGACGGAATGATTCGCTCCGGACGCGGCACCGTCGCCCTGCTGCCCACGACTTCGCGCTGGTTCGGCGTGACCTACCACGACGACAAACCCCTCGTCCAGGCCGCCATCCGCGCCCTTGTCGCCGCCGGCACCTACCCCTCCCCGCTCTTCTAGCTCCCGCAAAAACATGTTTTTCGGTAAAAATTAGAAATTTAGACTCTTTCATATACTAAAAATACGGCGGAGGACATCTGGGATGGCCAAAATTGCACATTACTATTTAAAATCAAAAGTAGCACGTCTTATCCCCCTGATAACTGCGTTTGTTTTACTTTTTGGTCTTATTCCGACTTATGCCCAAAACGATGGCAATGGTCAAATTTCTTTTGTCACTAAGCGCGGAGAATCAATTGAAGATGCCAAAATTTTTCGGATTGAACCTGACGGCATTTCACTAATGCTCCCCTCTGGGATCAACAAAGTTTATTTTGAAGAATTGCCTGATGAACTGTGCGAACGTTTTCACCTGAATGCTACTAACGCAGTTCTCTTTCGCACACAACGAGCCGCACAAATACGAGCAAGGGAAGAAAAAGCGCGAGAAGTTTTAGCCCAGCGGCTCGAGGAACAAAAACACCTTGAAGCGCAAAGGAAAGCAGAACGGGACAAACAAGCTCAGGCGACTGAAGAAAAACGAAAAATACAGGCGAATCATACATGGCACCTGATTTCGAAAACAATCCGTGGGCGTGTCCTGCTTGTCAAGAATGATACGATCTTGATTCAAATTGCAAGTCGCTCCGTTAAGCCCGAAAGGTGTCGGTTCGAATTCAGTGATTTGCCTCAACTTTCGGAAAGGAACCTCGCAAGATGGATTGGGGAACACCTGTCGCCAGAAGAGCAGGCTCGAGGAGAATCGATGTTGAAAGAGTTAGTGGCTGCTCAAGAAGCACAAAGAAAAAGAGAAGAAGAAGCTGCAGAGTATAATCGACGGCGAATGGAAATTGACTCGATCAACGCTCATATCGACAATGCGATTAGAAACTATCATCCTTTTTGGTAATGCAATACCACTGTCGCGAGGGACGCTTGCTCAAAATAATTCGCTGTAAAGAGTTTGTCGCCGCCGGCACCTACCCCTCCCCGCTCTTCTAGACCTTTCTCCCGCCGAGATTCCGCCCATTCCAAGGCGGATGGGATATCTGGGACGAATGGGACAACTGGGACGGCACGCCAACGCTGCGCGCTGCTGCCCGATGCGGTGCTTCAGGCCAGGAATCGGTTCAGCGCGTTGAGGTAGGCCTTGGCGGAGGCGGTCACGATGTCGGTATCGGACCCCTTGGCGGCGATGGTCCGGGTGCCAAAGCAAACGGACAGCGCAACTTCGCCCAGGGCGTCCTGCCCGCGGGTCAGGGCGTTGATGGAGAAGGACTTGAGCTCGCCGGCCACGCCCGACACGCGGTCGATGGCGCGGAAAGCGGCATCAATCGGGCCCGTCCCGGTGGAGGTGGCGGACTGGACGATGCCGTCGCGCTCGAGTTCGACGGTCGCGGAAGGCGTTTCGCGCGTGCCGGCGGAGACGGCCAGGGAGCGGAGGACGTAGACGGGGGGGACGTCGGGCAGGTGTTCGCGGAGCAGTTCGAGGAGGTCGTCGTCATAGACGATCCGCTTCTTTTCGGCCAGGGCCTGGAACGCGGCGTAGAGCGTCTGGAGGCGGTCGGGCGGCAGGTTGAGGCCAAGGCGCACGATGTGGTCGACGAACCCGGCGCGCCCGGAATGGCGGCCGAGGACCAGCTCGGCGCGGCCGGAGGGACGCCCGACGGCGGCCGGCGAGACGATTTCGTAGGTCCGCTGGTCCTTGAGCAGCCCGTCCTGGTGGATGCCCGACTCGTGGGCGAAGGCGTTGGCGCCAACGACGGGCTTGTGGGCCTGGACGGGCATCGCGGTCAGCTGGGCGACCAGGCGCGACGTCGGGTAGAGCTCCTCCAGTCGGACGCCCGTGCGGAAGGGATGGACGTCGGGACGCAGGTGGAGCGCCAGGGCCAGCTCCTCGAGCGGGCAGTTGCCGGCGCGCTCGCCGATGCCGTTGACGGTGCAATGGACGACGTTCGCCCCGGCATCGAGCGCCGCCAGCGAGTTCGCCAGCGCCATGCCGAGGTCGTTATGGCAGTGGACGTGCAGCGGGACGTCCGCCAGGGCCGGCACCGCGGCGCGCAGGGCGGGGAGCCGCCGGGCAAAGTCGGAGGGCATCGCATAGCCGACGGTGTCGGGCAGGTTGATTTCCGTCGCGCCGGCGTCCAAGGCGGTCCGGACGACGTCGCGAAGGAAGGCCGGATCGGTCCGGAAGGCATCCTCCGCCGAAAACAGGACGCGCGCACAACGGCTCTTCGCCAAGGCGACGGACTCGGCGATGCGCGCGAGCAGGGCGTCGCAGGAGAGGTGGAGCTTGCCCTCGCGCTGGAAGGCCGATGTCCCGATGAAGACGTGCAGCAGCGCACGGAAGGGGGGCAGCGCGGAAAGGGCGTCCGCCGCGGCGTCGATGTCGCCCGGGACGCACCGGGCCAGGGCGGCGACGCTCCCGCGCACGGCCTCCGCGACCATCCGGACGGCGTCGTCGTCGGCGCGGGAGGAGGCGGGGAAACCGGCCTCGATGCAATCGACGCCCAGCTTGTCCAGCTGGCGGGCGATCCGCACCTTTTCCGAGGGGAACAGCGTCGCGCCGGGGCACTGCTCGCCGTCGCGCAGGGTCGTGTCGAAAAGAATGACGCGATCCGGCGAATTGGCGGCGGCGGAGTCAGGGCTGGCGGGCGCGGCGGAGGTCATAGGGCGGCCAGGAAGGCGTCCATCTGCTCGTCCGTGCCGATGGAGACGCGCAAGTAGGGCGCCGTCACGGGCGAGGACGGGAAATGGCGCACGAGAATCTTGCGGTCGCGGAGGCGCGCGAACAGCCCGGCCGCCGTCTGCGGCGCCGGCGGGCGGATGAAGAGGAAGTTCGCGCTGGAGGGGACGATTTCGAAGCCGCGTTCGCGCAGGGCGGCGGCGAACCGTTCGCGCGTGGCGCAGATCCGGGCGGCGTTGTCGCGCATCCAGCCGGGATCCGAAAGCGCGGCGAGGGCAAGCGCCTGGACGAGGCGGTCGAGGTTGTAGGAATCCTTGAGGCGGTAGAGCGCGGAGATGAGCTCGGGCGAGCCGATGGCGTAGCCGCAGCGGATGCCGGCGAGCGACCACGACTTGGAGAACGTGCGGCAGGCCAGCACGTTCGGCAGCGTCGTGGCCAGCGAAGGCCCGGGCGTGGGGCGGCCGGCGAAATCGGCATAGGCCTCGTCGACCAGGACCGTGCCGGGGAAGGCCTTGGCGAAGGCCGCGACCTCGCCGTCGGGATACAGCACGCCCGTGGGGGCGTTCGGGGTCGTCAGGAAGAAGAGCGACGCGTCGGCCGGCAGGTGCGGCAGCGGGTCGCGCCACCCAAACCCCTCGGCGAGCGGGACCTTCGTGACGGCGATCTCCTCCGCCGCGCAGAGGACGGGATAGAGCGAATAGGTCGGGTCGAACATCGCGGCGCGCCCGCCTTCCTGCGTAAAGGCCCGGACCGCCAGGCGCAGCACCTCGTCGGAACCGTTCCCCACGAAGATTTGCGCCGGGTCGACCCCGTGCAGCTCGCCCAGCTTCCGCCGCAAGGCCGAAAAGACCGGGTCAGGATAGAGCCGCAGCGACTCCGCGGAAATCCCGCGCAACGCCTCGGCCACCCGCGGGCTCGGCGGATAGGGGTTTTCGTTCGTGTTCAGCTTGATGAGGCCGTCGATCTTCGGCTGCTCGCCCGGGACGTAGGCCTCTAGGGCCGCGACGGATTGCCGTATGCGTTCCATGTCCGCTCCAAGAAATGTTCAGCCCATGTTCGGCGGCGTCGGCTCGAACCGGATGGTCGCGGAGCGGACGTGCCCGTCCAGCCCTTCGACGCGCCCCATCTCCTGGATGAGAGGCAGCGCCTCCTGCAGGTCGGCACGCGTAAACGTGATGATGCTGCTGCGCTTGCGGAACGAATCGACCGTCAGCCCCGAGAAGTAGGCCGCCGTGCCGCCCGTCGGCAGCACGTGGCTCGGCCCCGCCACGAAGTCGCCGGCGCATTCGGGCGTGCAGCTGCCCACGAACACCGCCCCGGCGTTGCGGACCTTCTGCACCCAGCGCTGCGGCTCGCGCGCCATGATCTCGAAATGCTCCGGCCCGAAGCGGTTGACCAGCTCCATCCCGCTTTCGAGGTTGTCGCTGACCACGCACATCGCCCCCTTCTCCGCCGCGCGTTCGATGTAGTTCGCCCGCCCCGAAAGCGCCAGCAGGCGGTCGATCTCCGCCAGCACCTTGTCGGCCATCGACTTCGACGTCGTGACCAGCAGCGCCTTCTCGTGCCCGCTGCCGTGCTCCAGCTGGCTCATCAGGTCGGCGGCCACATAGGCCGGAGTGGCCGTCTCGTCGGCCAAAATCGCAATTTCGCTCGGCCCGGCGACCATGTCCAGGTCGACCTCGCCATAGACGAGCTTCTTGGCCGCCGTCACGTAGGGGCCGCCCGGGCCGACGATCTTCTGCACCTTGCGGATCGTCTGCGTCCCGAACGCCATCGCCCCGATCGCCTGGATGCCGCCGATGCGGTAGACCTCCGTCGCCCCCGCGACCTCCAGCGCGCACAGCAGGTCCGGATTGACCGACCCGTCCTTCGCGCTCGGCGTGCAGGCGACGATCTCGCGGACGCCGGCCACCTTGGCGAGGGTCACGGTCATCAGGACCGTCGAGGCCAGCGGCGCCGCCCCGCCGGGCACATAGACGCCGACGCGCTGGAGCGGATTGAACAGCTCCCCGAGCAGGCCGCCCTTGGGCGTCGCGATGTTCCAGTCCTTGCGCATCCCGGCCCGCGCGAACCGGGCGACGCGGGTATAGATTTCGCTCAGCGTGCGCTTGTACTGCAGGTCGGCGTTCTCCTGCGCCGCCGCGCGCTCCTCCTTCGAGATCGCAAACTGCGCCGGCGCCAGCGACACCCCGTTGAACTCCTCCGTAAAGCGCGCCACCGCCGCGTCCCCTTTCGCCCGGATCGCATCCAGCACGCGCCGCGCCACCGCCTCCGCCTGCGGATCGACCGCCGGCCGATGCAGAAACGCCTCCAGCTCGGGCACATCCAGGTGCAACGACCACTTCAAAACCGGAATATTCAACTTCATCGCTCTATCCATCCTTCCTTGCCGGCGACCGCCGGTCACATCCGCCGGACGCCCTCGTTCGCGGCGCCGCGGCCCGGGCACACCGAGACCTGGACGTCGCGCCCATCAACATACACGCGTCCGCAACTCCCGCAACAAAAAAGACGCACTTTTTCGCGATTTCGCGTCCGGCGGGCCTCCCGGACGGCATAAAACAGCGCCAAGAGCCCCAGCGCCAGCAACCCGGCCAGGGCCCAGAGCCAGACGAACATCGGGATGCTGAGCCTAACCATCCGCCGGCGCCCCTTCCTGCGGTCCCTTGCGCGAGGCCCCCTCACCTCCCGCCAGCGGTGCCGACGGCGCGGGGACGCTCCAGCCGACGGTCCCCTGCCGCGGCGCCGCCGCGTCGCGCAGCCGCCACCCGTAGATCCCGTACAGCAGGCGCTTGTCGATCGACACGTCGCCCGACCGTTCCTGCAGCATCATGTGCACGGGGACCCCGGCCGCATCGAACTCCAGGCAGACCTCCGCCGACCAGCCGCCGTCGGCGCGCCAAAGGGCATATTCCGCATCCAGCCCCGAAAACATCCGCGCCTCCCAGCCGGGGCCGAACGACATGCGCGGCTCCGTCGGCGTCCCCGCCGCCCCCGCCTCGGCGCGCTTCCCGAAGACTCCGCCCCACATCGGCATCCGCCCCGCGACGGCCCCCGCCGACCGCCGGGCAAACAGCTCATCCCCGAGCGACAGCCCGTGCGGACGCACCAGCGGCGCCGCTTCGGATGCCCCCGCCCCGTCCTTCGACGCCGCGCCGCCCTCCGCGCGCGCCGCCGGGACCGCCTCGGCCGACACCGGACGCTCCGCCGCCAGCAATTTCGAGAACCCGACCGGCGTCGGCAAGGCAAAGATCGTCGGGGAGACGACCAGCCGCTCCTCGGGGACGGCCTCCAGGCCCGTCCCCCACCCGCCCCAGCGCACCACGGGGCCGCGGCCCGTGCCCCCCACCGCCGCCCAGCGCGCCGTCAGGCCCCGCCCGGACCAGTCGCCGCCCGAGCTTTCCACCTTGACGCCCAGCCCCACGACGGCGAACGCCGCCGCCACCATCGCCAGCGCCCAACGGATCCCCCGGCGCCGCGCCTTCCGGCGCCGCGCGCGTTCCGCTTCCGTCCTGGGCAGCCGGACCTGCATCGCTACGGCTCTTGCGCCCCCCAGGTCGGGCGCGTCCCCAGCACCACCTCTTCGACCCCGGCCGCCGAGGCCAGCGCATACACCTTGGCCAGCGTCCCGTAGGGCGTCCAGGCATCCGCCTCCACCAGCAGCGGGCCCTCGCCCCGGGCCAGCGCCGCGCCCAGCCCGTCCAGCTCCATCCGCTCGTCGTCATAATAGACGTGCCCTTCGCGCGTCAGCGTCACCACCCGCGATCCGAGCACGCGGCCATCGAGGAACGGCGCCTCGGGCAACCGCACCCGGATCCCCGGCTGCAGCACCCACTTCGCCGACGCCATCCAGAACATCCCGCACAGGACCACGACATTCAGCAGCGCCACCACCTCCACCGGGCCGACCGCCCGGCGATGGCGCGACCGGAAGCGCCTCCGCGCCGTCCGGAACCCGACCGGCGCCGTCGTCCCCTCCAGCGACCCCCATGCACCGCGGTCCGCGTTCATCCCTCGCCTCCTCCCTGCGCCTTCTGCGCGCCGCCGCCGGCCTTCCACGCGCGCATGAAGTTCAGCAGCGCCCCCGTCGTCCGCTCCATGTCCAGCAGGATCGACTCCACGCGCCCCACCAGGAAATTGTAGCCCGCGTAGAGCAGCACCGGCAGCACCAGGCTGACCGCCGTCGCCGCAAGCGCCTCCCACAGCCCCCCCGCCAGGTCCATCGACTGCACCAGCGGCGCCGCCGCGCGCATCGCCAGCAGCATCTTCATCAAGCCGGCGACCGTCCCCAGCAAGCCGAGCATCGGCATGATCCGGGCCAGCGTCGCCAACGCCCCAAGCCCGCGTTCCATCCGGGCGACCTCCTCGATGCCGGCCGCCTCGATGGCCGACTCGATCCGGTCCAGGTCCTCGTCGTGGTGCAGCACCGCCGCCAGGGCCAGGCGGGCCACCGGCCCCGGATTTTCCTCGCAGATCGACGCCGCCTCCGCCAGGTTCCCCCGTCCCATGATCGTGTAGACCCCTTTCAGGAAGTCGTCCGGATCCAGCTGCGCCCGGTGCAAATTGAACACGCGTTCAAGAAAGACGACCGCGCCCACCGCCCCGATCCCCACCAGCACCCAGACCACGATCCCCCCGCCGACTAGTACATTCCACATCGCATAACTCCTTTGCGCCCCCTATCCTACCCTCCCGCCCCCCCGTGTTCCACAACAAAACCCCCCGCCGGGAGGAAAACGTCGAACCGGCGGGGAGGGCATGGCGCTGGGGGCGTCCGGGGGGGCGGGAGGGGCAAAAATGCGGGCGGGAGGCGCTTTTATCCTTTCATGGGGACGGGGGATGTGGTTGAATTGCGGGCGACCCGAAAACTTGGAGTTGTGCATGAAATTGACCGACCAAGACCTTGAAGCCATCGCCCAGCGCATCGCCTCGGACATCCGCGGTGGCAAGCAGACTTCCTTCTCCCCCGTCGCGCCCGCCACGATCGGCGGCAAATCGGCCCCGGCCACCGCCTACCAGCTGCAGCCCGGCGACATGGGCGTGTTCCAGACCGTCGACGAGGCGGTCGCGGCCGTCCGCAAGGCGATGCCCGTGTTCGTGAACCTGCCGCTGGATACGCGGCGGCGCATCATCGAGTCGATCAAGGCCGTCATGCGCGAAAATTCCGCGCAGCTGGCGCGCGAAGCCGTCGAGGAGACGCACTACGGCCGCTTCGAGGACAAGGTCGCGAAGAACGCGCTGGCGATCGAGAAGTCCGTCGGCATCGAAGGCCTGACGACGACGGCCTTCACGGGCGAGCACGGGCTGACGCTGGTCGAATACGCGCCCTACGGCGTCATCGGCTCGATCACGCCGACGACCAACCCGATCGCGACGATCATCTGCAACTCGATCTGCATGCTGTCGGCCGGCAACGTCGTCGTCTTCAGCGTGCATCCGTCGGCGCGGTTCGTGTCGATCCACACGGTGGTGCTGGTCAACAAGGCCATCGTGGCGGCCGGCGGCCCGCCGAACGTCATCGCGTGCGTGGCGAACCCGACGATCGAGTCGGCGGGCCAGATCATGCACCACCCGGGCATCCGCGTGCTGGCCGTCACGGGCGGCGAAGGCGTCGTGAAGGCAGCCATGAACGCCGGCAAGCGCGCCATCTGCGCCGGTCCGGGCAACCCGCCGGTCGTCGTCGACGAGACGGCCGACATCGAGAACGCGGCCAAGTCCATCGTGATGGGCGCGTCGTTCGACAACAACCTGATCTGCATCGAGGAGAAGGAAACCATCGTCGTCCAGTCCGTGGCCGACAAGCTCATCCAGGCGATGCTCCACAACAACGCCGTCCTGATCCCCCGCGACAAGATCCCGGCGATGGAGCAGGTCATCTTCACGAAGATGAACGGGCCGCGCGCCAAGGCGGTCGTCAACAAGAAGTGCATCGGGCAGAACGCGGCCGACATCCTGGCGCAGATGGGCATTTCGGCCCCGGCCAGCACGCGCCTGGCGATCTGCGACGTGCCGGAGGACCACCCCCTGCTCTGGACCGAGCAGATGATGCCCGTGATGCCGATCACCCGCGCCAAGGACGCGAACTACGCGATTGACCTCGCCCTGAAGATGGAAGGCAACTGCTTCCATACGGCGTGCATGCATTCGCGCAACATCGACAACCTGTCGCGGATGGCCAAGCTTTGCAACTGCTCGATCTTCGTGAAGAACGGCCCCTCGCTGAACGGCCTGGGCTTCGGCGGCGAAGGCTACACCTCCTTCACGATCGCCTCCCCGACCGGCGAAGGCATCACGACGTCCGTCTCGTTCTCGCGCATCCGCCGCTGCACGCTCGTCGACCGCCTGCGCATCGTCTAGCGCGCAGGCCCCGGCCGTCCTTCCATCCCCTCTCCGCGCCGCCGCCATGAAGCTCTCCGCGACCTGCCTGTCCATCGGCCTTCTCGCCGCCGTGCTGCCCCTTTCGCCCGCCTGTTCGACGCCGAAGGAGGTGCCGGCCGACGTCCAGGCGGCGCCCGCCGCCGCCGCCGTCCCGGAGCTGAAGCCCGCCGTGAACCCGCAGCCTTTCACGCTGTCGTTCCCCGAGAACCCGACCACCGGCTACATCTGGACCTACGTCCTCTCGAAGTCGAAGATCATCGAGGAGACCGAATCCCGCTTCGAGCCGTCGGGCGTCGACGTCGTCGGGGCGCCGGGCGTCCACGTCATCACCTTCGAGCCGCGCTACGACGGCGAAGTCGTCGCGACCTTCCGCCTGGCGCGCCCCTGGGAACCGGCGAACACGCCCGCCATCGAGACCTTCACCTACCGCCTCCGCTCGCAGGACGGCGTCATCACCATCCTGCCCTAGGGGGGCGCCTCCGCGCGCCGCACCGCATGGATGCCGCCCCCGTCCTGACCGCCTCCCGCCTGACCGCCGGGCACCTTCCCGGGGCCCCCGTGCTCGACGACGTCTCCCTGGAGGTCCGCCCCGGCGACTACATCGGCATCGTCGGCCCCAACGGCTCCGGAAAGACTTCCCTCCTGCGCGCGCTCCTCGGCCTCCTGCCGGCCACGGCGGGCGACATCCGGCTCTTCGGGACGCCGCTGGCGCAGTTCCGCGACTGGCGCCGCATCGGCTACCTCCCCCAGGCCGCCGCCCTCCCCTTTCCGCGCTTTCCGGCCTCCGTCGCCGAGATCGTCTCCACGGGCCGCCTTCCGCGCCTCCGCTTCCCGCGCTACCTCCGGCGCGCCGACCGCGAAGCCGTCGCCCGCCTCCTCGACCGGCTCGACCTGGCGCCCCTGGCCAGGCGCATGATCGGCGAGCTGTCCGGCGGCCAGCTCCAGCGCGTCTGCCTGGCGCGCGCCTTGGCCTCCGAGCCCGAGCTGCTGCTCCTCGACGAACCGACCTCCGCCCTCGATCCCGCCTTCCGCGAATCCTTCTACACGCTCCTGGCCGACCTCCACGCCGAGGGCCGCACCACCATCCTGCTGGTCACCCACGACACCTCGACCATCGGCGCCCACGCCTCCCGCCTCCTCTACCTCGACCGCACGGTCGTCTTCGACGGCCCCTTTTCCGACTTCTGCCATTCCCCCCGCATGACCGCCTACTTCGGGCACGCCGCCCAGCACG